>JAESTE010000144.1 GCA_016763735.1 Nitrospinaceae bacterium
GTATCTGACTCGTGTCTCATCAAAAAAATAACCCCATGTTACTCGTATTGGTGTAAGCATTCGAACCGTTTCGCCTCTTTTATTATTGAATGGCATGGCCCGCGTTTGTGCTGTGGCTGGTCGTGCCGTACCTCAACACCACGGTCGAAGACGTCACCGCGTACAACTTGGACACGGGAGAAAGCGTGCAGCTCTGGCCTGGGGGGCCGTGTGCGTGGTCAGAGGGAGGGCGCTGTCACTATCCACGCCTGCACAACGCATCTGCCCTTCTGACCATCCCTCACGTGCCCTGGCTCTGTGGTGGGTCGGCGGCAGGCAGCAACGCACTGGTCACCATGTCCTTCCCGCGCCAAGGCCGGCCGCCGTACAGCTGGTGGTACCGCTTCACCGACCGTCGGCTGTGTCACCTGCTGGCGCCCACCACCCAGTCGTGGGGAGAAGGCGGGACCTTGGCGTGGTTGTTGCTGGCCGCGCTGCTCGTGCCTCTGATGTGTCTGGGACTGATACGTGCGTGTCTTCGGTGCCGCCTGGGACGGTGGGCAGCGCAACACATATGGCCCTCGGTCAACATAAAGGTCCCTTCCTCCGACGAGACGGTGTACGCCAGCCCGGGTAGCGATGAGCACCGCCACCACCAACAACCAGGCCGACCGCGCCGTGCAGCCCATCCACCAGAGGACCTTGTCCAACCCCGTGGCCGACCGGGTGCACATCCCGGTCAACTGTCAGCTGAACTGTTACTTGAACAGCTTGGCGCAGCTGATCCCCGGTGACGCGTACGTGTACCTGCACCACCCGGTGGGCGATGACCCCACCGAGGGAATCCGGGAAGAGACCTTGGTCTTGCTGGAGCTCAACGCCCACGCCCGGTCCGCCACCTTTCAACAAGACGACGGCGGCAAGGCTACCTTGGTCTACCGTGACGACCGTCGCTGGCACCTGGACTTGGGGGCCGGCGCAAACCTCGACGCGTTCTCGTACTTGCTGGTGCCCGAGGTCCCGGCAGTCACCCGGAAGTGTGAGCCGGCCCCTGTGGCCCCTGTACTGGACCCGTCCCCGCTACGCATGCCTGCTGCGCCCTTCTCGGTGGCAGTTGACGCCCTGGGCAACCTGCAGCCGGTGGACGAGGCCAAAGGGCTCTCTACTCTCTACGAGAAGCCGGTCATGGTGCACGCCGACCTGGCCACCAAGGCCACTGTTATGGTGCCGCTCACCACGGCCCACGAGTTCCTGGACGCGAGACGGGCCGCGGACGCACAAGCCCAAGCCGACGGGGCACGGGTAGCGGCAGGTGCTCGTTACGCCACTCAATAAACCGCCAATTGTATATATCGTGTTCTGCTCGCCCACGTACATCCGTCCACGTCCCACACACGGCCATGGCGTCTATGTTTGACCGAAGCGCGGACAGCGCAGACACCGAGAGCAAGATCGTCTGCCGCACCCGGCACCCAGTGGTCGCGCCTCAGGCCACTGTGGTCTTCACCGCCGACGCCCACAGAAACGCGTTTAAGGTTCGCGGACGTCAGGCACGTCTAGCAGAATACCCTCTAGGGTCCGAGGACGCCTTCAGCCTGCGCAAGGGCGAGCTGGCGTTTGGGTACGCCAACAGTCCCTACGTGACGTCTACCGTGAACCCCAACTTCCAGGCCGTCAAGACCTTCACCTGCTTCAACGGACTGTCCCAAGGCGCCGACATCCGGTTCATGGGAGTCGTAGACAAGGGCTGGGTAGTGAACCAAGGCAGCGCTGACACCACCGTCACCCTGCGCCGGGCCGGGACCCACACCATATTCAACACCGGTTCCCAGACCATCCGTCAGGGCGAGCTGGTGATGTGGGACTGGCCCGAGTCCATCACGGCCCGGAACGGAGACAAGCGTCCGCGGGTGGTGGTGGCCGGCTTGCCTCAAGACAAGTTCCTGCCCACCCTGCGCCCGCTGCGCATGGCCGACGTGCACGCGATGTTTGGGGAGATCACCATGCACATGGCGAATGGTGGATACGAAGATGCGGCGGGTGACGAGATGGTGCGGAAGTTCGGTCTCATGCAGACCCCCGTGTCCGCCGGCCCCAACCTGTACACTGTGAACGAGGGAACAAGCAACGCCAGTGCCCGAGACCCCGTGTACAAGTACACCCGGTGGCTCATAGCTGCCTACAAGGGCCATGACACCAAGGGCGCGTGGTCGTTCGACAACTCCGCCGACGACAGCCTGTTGCTCAAGCACACCGACAACATGGGCAACGGGAAACGTGCACGCAAGGAAGACAAGGTTACCGACGCCGACTTGCGCGGCGATCCCAAGGCCTACGTATTCTATATCATCTCGTACGTGGTTGAGCAGTACCGTTTGATGCAACAACGTGTGATCGGCAAAGCCATCACCACCGCCACCCGCGGCCAGAAACTCGACTTGCTCCTGTCGTACTACCAGTAGTTAGGGCGAGAGCACGACACGGGTGTTTTGAATACAGTGTATTGACTGTTCTACGATCATTTGGTCTTGGCTTTGGCCTTGGCTTTGGGCTTGGGCTTGTCCTTCTTGGGGGCTACCTTGGCCTTCTTGCGTGCGGGACCACTGGACGAAGCAGCCTTGGCGTTGTCCCCGGGACGTTCACGCAACTGTACCTTCTCCAGCTCGGCCGGACTCATGGTTGGGGTCTCTTCGAAGTCCTTCTCGTCCATGCCGTACGCCTTGGCGGTGATGGCGCGGTAGGCCGTGTACTTGAGGATGCCCATGCGGTACCACTTCTCCAGGTCGTCGTTGGGTGGGACTCCGGGCAGCATGACCCGCACCGTGACCTTCTCCCTCACCGCAGCCATGTTGATGGAGTCGGCGTCTGGGGAGATCAGCGCGTTCTTTACGTACGCGCGGTTGTAGATCGACCGGTGCACCGACGTGAGGATCTGGATCATGGTCTGCTTGAGCCTTCGCTGCGAGTTTTGCCACATGATCATGGCGTCGGGGTTGTTGCCTGACCGGCCCGCAGAGAACTGCCCAAAGAAACTACGGGGCACACCAAACGTGGCCCCCACGGCCTCCTCGTAGTTGAGCATGATGTCGGTCAGGTGTCGCGGCTCCTCGGCGGTGGTCTGGCCCGCCATGCGCAGGTTCATAGGCACTTGGACCCGGGCCGTGTAGGGCATGTTGGGGGTGTGCGCCACCGCCACGGCAAACCCCAGACGGGACGGGTCGCGGGCGTTCCCCCCGTACGCGGCGACAGGGGCTGACAGGGCCGCGCACGCACCGCCGCCTCCGTTCATGCGACGGGTCATGGCCCTCACCGCGTCCATGCTGATGTAGTCCGACTCGGTGGCCGGGCGGGTGGCGTGTTCAGGTCTCCCGTCGTCGTCAGGGTCACCCGACCCACGCGCCACCCCCACCAATCCGGCACGTTCACGGGGCGTGTCGCTGGCCTGGAAGATCAACGCAGGGTTGCAACGACGTTCGCTGGCCACCATCTCGGCGCCCATGAGCAGCGACACCAGCTGCCGCTTGTGCCACACATGCACCATCTTGCTGCGGAGGTTGCCATGCAGGTCAGGCGGGTCCATCTCAAAGGTTTGGACGTCCACCACTTGCAGGGTTCCTCCGGCCGCGCCCTTGCCTGTGCCCATGGAAGTGGGCCCGAACCCTGTAGGCCTCTCGTAATACAAGTACTCGGTGCTGCCGTCGATCTGCCTGCGCATCCGTATGTCCACCATGTCCAGCTCCAGCACCCGTGGCACCCCCAAGAACTCGTCGTGGGGCTTGATCACCACACCCACGAACCCGTACAGCCACAACTTCAACAACACCTTCTCTGCGAACTTGGTCCAGGTATGGTTGAAGAACTCGGTGGACCGGGCGTCCAGTGTCATGCCGGCTCGCTGGAACAACACCCCGCCGCCCAACAAGCCGCTGCTGGCAATGCCTGTGATGACCGGCACCAGACTGTCGCTGTCGTAGAGTGCCGTGACCGCAGAGATCTGGCCACCGGACACCGACACGTAGCGGGTGTCCAGCACGTCCACCAAATGCTTGGCCGCCGCCATGACGCAGCGGGTTTACTTTAGAGTGGTGCCGAGGGCATGTATACACTCACTCAAACACCAGCGCTGTACACATATACAAGACCCTTCTCGCCCATGCAGTGCTCGCCTCGGTTCAACTTGGGGTCGCCCGCGGGCATGGCGGCGCTCCACTGCTCGCAATGCATCGACGAGTGTATCCAGTACATGCACGTCATGACTGTGTCCCAGGGAAACTGTGGCCCCATGCCCGGCGCCAAGTCCTACGCCACCAAGCTTACGGAGCTGTGGAAGAAGCGGGCCGTCAGCTGGGCCCATGTGTTCCTCGACACCAACGGGCGCTACAACATGGACGACTTGTTGTCAGTGTGTCTGGCCTACTTGCGCGTGGTGCAGCGGGCCAAGGAGCCTGCGCCGACTGAGCACGAGGCACGGGAGCTGCAGCAACAGATGCGGTTGTGTCAGTTCGAGTGGCACAAAGACCCCGAGACCAACCTGGCGTGGGCCCGGAAACTGCCGGCCATGCGTCAACTCTTTGAACGGGTGGTGGTGGCCGGGATGTCTCACTTCGACCTGTCGGAAGGCATGTCGTGTGCCCCTGGCCTGTCAGACGGACTGGGCGGAGGAGGGGTACGGTACGCAGACATCGACATGCACGGCACCTTCGAGAACAGGGCCCGGGTCATGGAGAAGAAGGCGCGTGAGAAGGCCAACGCTGTGTCGGCTGCTTCGTCCTCCGGTGCCCTCAAGCCTACCGTCGCGGCCAAGGAGGACGTGGTGGTGGCGATGGTGCCCAACCGCTTCGTTACCCTGGGGACCCGCACGCTCCTGCACTGCATGGCCGACATGGACATGTTCGAGGGCCACCTGATCATGCGCAAGCACGGCGACGGCGACACATGGCCATCGATGAACCGTTACCTACGACGTGTGTTGGAGTTCGTGGTCACAGGCAAGACTTCAGCACGGCTGAGAGACCTGCACCAGTTGCGCAGCCTGCCCCTGAGCGCCCTGACCGCGGCCCTGAGGTTCACCCAAGGCAAGTGGTCCGGGGTGTCTGCCAACGCCCTGCTCAAGGAAGAGATGGGGTCCACCCGTACCTCGGAGATCCTGTCCGAGACCCAAGCCTCCATGCACCGTGCGTTCAACATGGGGCCTCAAGCCATCGTCGAGGACAAGGACCAGGACACCAAGTCTGACAACGCAAGCGCCGACATCCCTGTTGCTGTACCACTAGAGCAACTGGAGCATGCCTGGTTCAAGTGGACCCCGTTGCGTTGTTCATGGCTGCTGGTGCTGTGGTCTCGTCAGTTTGACACGTCGTTCCACATCGACTTCCTCCAAGACTTTGTGATTCAACGCCATGAACTGGTGAGGTACCGCGACCGTCTTACCGAGGCCCATCGCAAAGACCATGGCCGGCTGCGTCGTCCCCTGTTGGTGGAGGCGTGTGGTCGATGGTTTGTGGAGACGTGTGGCACCGACCCGCCCCAGCTGCAGCCCTGCCTCCATTTGCCGGCAGCGTTGTACGTGTGGTGCCAGTGGATGGCGGCCGCGCCTTTTAATGGGATTGACACCAAGGGTCGCAACATCCAGCCCTTGTTGGACGAGGTGTTGGATGACGGGAGTAATGAGCAATTACTATAAAGCGTGGTGTAACAGAACCTTTGTACATCCACTTGTCATGGACACCTACCGTCAACTGGCTGCACAGCTGACGTCGCCGGCTCCCTTTGCCAGCCCGTCGTTCAAGCCTGTTCGGGCACGCAACTCCCGTCCCAAGGGCGGGCGGGCGCGTCGAGTAAGGCAGTCACGTCGTCCCCCTTCGGCGTCTGGATCGGTGTCGTCTGGCAAGTCTCGGCCCCGTCATCGTCCTCGACAGCGTAGTGTTCGTACCCTGACCCATCCACCTCCTGTGTCCCCTGAGTCTGCACCCGAACCCATGCCGGTCTTGGAAGACGAGCCGGTCGCCGACGCCTCTGACGATTACATGTCTGACCTGGAACGTGACCTGTTGCGTGAGGCCGACGACGCCAAGGACATGGTTGCAGACGACGACAACCCCGACCCAGTGGCCATGAACAGAGCAGACGACCCTCCTCCTCTGGGTCCACCCCCCAACATGGGGCTCAGGCATGCACCACAAGGAGACGGGCCGGTACTGGCGGTAGGGGAGCCGGCCATGGGAGACGAAGACGGGCGGGTGTACACATACTTGAAGTTTGACGGCATGGACGTGTCAGAGAACGGTCCCGCAGAGGAGAAGTCAGACCAGCCTAACTGGTGTTTCCAGTGCCACGTGCGCGGCAGTCACGAGCAGTTTGTGGGCAACACGTTCCTGCACGACCTGGAGTCTATTCGCCGTGAGAACTACGGGTTGGTGTCCATGGACGCGCTGACCAGCATGATGCAAGACTTTTACAACGAGAACTTGCGTCCGTTTATTGAGCCCGAGAGTGACCGACGGCCCTGGTCCAGGCGGGTGATTGCCCAGCACATTGAAGAACACGCACCAGACAGTTACACGGATTGTATGCGCAGCATGCGGATCATGCGCGGAGTGTTACGGGTACTGGGGGGCAGGCTGTGTATGTCTAACGTGGCCGACGCCAGCGACCAAGTCCTCAACACGGGGCACACCAAGCTGTACATGTCCATGTTGGTGGCCATGGGCAAACTCACGTCGCAGGCCGACCGGTTGCAGACCTCTTCGGCACTGGCCGGTCAGGGGGGGCAAGGGTACTAGATCATGTGGCGTGCACACAACCCGCTCCGGGCTTTGGAGAAGACGCCGCCCGTCAAGGTGGACAGCGAGGCAGGGTCGAAGTGTGCCCCGTTGGCCTCCACTGAACACCCTGTGCACGTGTCGGGACAGCCTGATAGATCGTGTGCGAATACACCCACTGCTTCTGCACCGTCTCCCACTGCGTGTGCCACCCCCCTCAACGCAGGGAAGTCCACAAAGTGACAGCCGGTAGTGGCGCCTTCGGTAGTGCTGTCCGGGTCCTTCTTGAGCGGTTCCGTCACCACAAACACACCGCTGTCGGTCTGCGGAGAGCTGTAGACCGTGACCCGTGTGGTCTTCATCCTGGAGACGTCCACCAGGCGCCAGATGCTGGTGGCAATGGTTAGCCCTACGGCGGCCACCCGTTCCCGGTACATGCCCGACCCGGTGTTGTCGATGAAGTCGCGCAGCGTCAGCCCAGTCAGCAGCAAGGTGACGGCGAAGAAGGCCATGGCCGCGGCCCGGTACGCCGCCACCTCCAGTGACACCAGCCTCA
>JAESTE010000145.1 GCA_016763735.1 Nitrospinaceae bacterium
TCAGAAATTCCATTCATAACAACAAAAGTTCAGAACCGAAAGTCAAAAGCCTCAGCGAACCTAAGCCCATGCGATGTATGCGAATCGCCAGTTCATTTAGACAACACTCAAGCAGGCGGATACTTTGTAAATTGTACAGGTTGTGACAGAAGGCTCGCCGACCCAAAGGCAGATACAGCGAAAGACACCGTTGCTGGCCACGTGGCCGCAATCGACAGAACGGCAATAGCCTGGAACGCTTTAAAACGAAAGCCCGCCAAGAAATAGAACCAAAACCAATTATCGGCAGTAACAGCAATAAATTGCCGATAGTTTAAACATAAAACATCATTAATACCGCACCGACATGAACACTAAATTTACAGCAGTAGACCTGTTTTGTGGCGCTGGTGGCGTAAGCCAGGGCATGGTATCTTCCGACAAAGTGAAGATCATGGTAGCTGTCAACCACAGCATTGAAGCCATTACAGCTCATAAAAAAAATAACCCCGACATACTCCACCTCACCGAGGATATAACCGACGTAGATCGCATCCTGCCGTCGCTACCCACAAAGGTTAATATCCTTTGGGCGTCAACCGAGTGCACGAACTTCTCACTCGCCAAGGGTGGCCAGAGCCGCGACGCCGACAGCAGGTCGCTTCCAGAGTGTCTTCCTGATTATGTCCGCCATTGTGATCCGGACTTCTTTATTGTCGAGAATGTAAAGGAATTCATGTCCTGGGGGCCACTGGTTCCAAAGCGAAAAAACGGCCGTATCCAATATGATAAGCAGAAGCGGCCAATTATGTACCCGGACAAACGGTACCGTGGCATATTATTCAACAAGTGGGTTGACAGTATTAAGGAGCTGGGCTACACTTACGAGCACCGCATGTTAAACTCTGCAGATTACGGCGCATACACCAGCCGCACGCGGTATTTCGGGATGTTTGCTAAGGAGGGTTGCAACATCAGTTTCCCGCTGGCCTCACACGCTAAAAACCCTGGGAACGGCGAGAAGCAATGGAACGCATGCAAAGAGAAGATTGATCTTAAAAACGAAGGCCAGAGTGTATTCGGCCGCGAGTTTAACGAGAACATCAAGCAGCACCTTCGTCGCCCACTGGCACCTAAAACCATGGCGCGTATTGCGTATGGCCTTATGAAATACCACCTCAAAGATTTTATCGCTAAAGCATTCAATTCCAAGCACCCGGCAAGCTCAGCCGACGAACCACTGCCCGGTGTACAGGTTAAAGATGGTCGAACGCACGTTCAGGTTATCAGGTCGCACCACATCGACAAAGCATATGGCGACCGCGGCCGGAAAAAACCCAACCATGTTGTTGGCTCAACCGACGACCCGCTGGCAACCATTAAAACAGTTCCTGGCCTGAGCGTTGTCACGTGCAAGGGTTACTATATCTCAAAACAACAATACGGCGACGACCAGGTGAGTTCAGTCGACGAGCCATTGAAGGCTATCGTTACCAGGACCCGCCAACAGCTTGTTACATGTGAGACGTGCTACTATATTGTTAAACAACAAGGGCAACTTCCAGGCAATAAGCCGACAAACGCTGTCAGCTCAGTGGAAGAGCCGTTACATACAATTCTGCCGCACAATAGACATGAAATAGTACAGGCCGAATCCAGACACTTCATTAATAAGAAGCAGGGCAACAAGTACAACGTCGCGTCAATGAACCGGCCGCTTTACACAATCGTTACCAAAGAGAATGGATCCATAGTAACATGCAAGGGTCACTTCCTTGCACAGCCGTTTCATAATTCGTATTGGAATGTTGGTAGTGTCGACAATCCAATGGGCGCCATTATAACCAAGGATCAGAAGTGTATTATCACCTTGGACAGTATACAGTTCATCTCCAAGAAAAACAGCGGCAAGCACCAGGTACATTCAATCGAAGAGCCGCTACACACTATAACTACGTCCAGCACCGATAAGGCTGTTATTACTATAGACCTGTCCAATGAGACAGATAAGGCCATCTACGAAGAAAAGAGAGCGTTTTTCGAGGAATTCTTCCCGGACTACGACGCCGACCTTCTTTGCTTTATTGTGTCCGACATTAAGATGCGATATCTCACGTCTGGCGAGCTGGCGGACATTACGGGATTCGAAGAAGGCACTTACCTTGGAAAATCTGAAACTATCCGCAAGAAACACATCGGGAATGCGGTACCGCCGGTTATAGCCAAGGTAATGATGGAAGAATTATTCAGAGTTAATCCGGCGCTCGCGTTAGCCGCTTAAAACCACTAGTATTATGAAACACACGATAAAGTTAAATCTTACCGACTTCATGACAGGGGGAATTTCTGACGTTAAACTTGATTTCGTGACCTATATTCCAAGGGTAGGGGAATTCGTAGATATTGAGAAACTACTTACACCTAAAGAAGAAAAAAGGTTAAGCGAGATTGGGGGATGGTACAAGGTTCAGACTGTAGAGCATGAGTTTATTAAAGAGGCAGATAAAACAATAACACAGGTAATAAAAATATGCCTTATAGAAGATGAGAAATACAAGGAGAACTATAAAAATTAATGCCGTATTGACATGAAGAAACCAAACTGCGAGTACCACCCCACTTCCATTAAGGGATTCACGTTAAAGCAACTAGCTGTGGCTGTTGGCGATCTTCGCTACGACAAGAAGGCGGAATTTCTTAGCCATTTATCTGACAAGTTACAGGCTGACTCTAAAGACGACCGCGATGGCAATCGGCCACGGCTGGCGGGGTTCCTTGGTTATGCGGCCAGAGAAATTAAGTCTGCGCAAAAGCAGATACTTCGGTGTTGGGGAATTTGTAAACCCTACATGACATGAACATAGCCGGAATACTTAAACGGATAATGAGCCTCGGCTATATTACGGATCGAGAGATAAAGTTTATCCAGAGAAATATACCAATCGAAGGATTTGACCACGGATCGTTAGAGGGTCAAGGCACCCGCCTGGAGCCCAGCCATAACGCAAAGGGATTGGCGTTTCTAATGGGTTTGTGGAAAACCCCCAACGGTAGGCTGGTAAGTGATCAGCAACTTGGCCCAGTCGAAAAGGATATGCTGGCCAACTTCTCACACTTCACATTCAATGGCTTCTACATAATCGGCAAGCAGTATAAGCCGCTATATATCTGCCACGATCAGAACGGCGACACGTTTGAGTATTACAGTCCCGGCGGCCGCGAGATTATCATAATATTTACAACTGAGTTAGTAATCTCTCAGCAAAACAATTAAATTCAAATTAACACTTAATAATTAGCACCATGCACAATTTACTAGCACAAATCAAAAGCAAGACGAGTCTGGCGGTCGGAAGAGACGACAGGCTGCATCCAATATCAGAAGTAGTAATCTTTGTCGAAAGCCCGGATCATATGGTCGACGAAAAAGGCTACGTTGTCGACAGCACACGCCTTGAACCGTTAAGGTTTGGGCTAACCGTTAAGGGGCTGGAAGCCCTTGAAGCTGAGCTGAAAACAATACGTGCCAAGCTGACCAGGTATGGAATTGTCTGTGGCCAGTACAACTCATCCATAGAGGTTAAGGCGAAAGCAAAGGCAAAAGCAAAGGAAGAGTCGGGCGACCAAGCGCCTGGGAAAGCGGCCAAGCCTGGAAAGGCAGATGGCGCCAAGTAAATCAATTCCAGTTCTCTGGTGGCGGCCCCTTTGCAAGCCGCCACCACGAAACGAGCCAGCCAATATATAAATACCATGCCAAAAATAGGGACACATTTCGCGATAATCAAAGGAGAGGGAAAGATCCTGACAATATTCTATAACAGGGACAAACAATTTCACTTCAAAGACGATGTAGGTTATGTGTCCAGTGCTGTTGATTGGGACAATATGCGCCATGAATCCGAGAAAGATTTACTGAACACTTTTCGAGAAGCGCTAAGTGAGTACCACGAATTGATAGCGGAAATAGAGAAGGTAATACTTATTGAGTTTATGGTAGGCATTAACTCGGCCATGGATAAAACAGGGCCACAAAGCTGGTCTGGCAAGGTAGGGTGGCATGATATAGAGCATTTCGACAAAGAGTATGGGCTTGGCTTTACATTCGAGGTTGTATACAGAAGGAAAGCCCAGAAAACGGAGTACTTCTACTACCTGGAAGATGGCAACATGGGCGGGAGGATTCTAGGTGACCGCAGTAAGGATATAATCATACCACACACCGATAAAGCTGAAGCATATCTCCGAAATCTTGAGGTGAGCATGGATGAGCTGTGCAATCAATTTATAGCCTTCCTGAAAAGCGACGACCTAATCCTGAAGCTTGAAACTGGCGGCGGTAAGCTGCAACTTAACTTAAAAAGCGACGACCTAATCCTGAAGCTTGAAACTGGCGGCGGTAAGCTGTAACTTAACTTATAAGTGAAATGGGTAAAACAACTATAGGATGGACCGACGAAACCTGGAATCCCGTAACCGGATGTGATAAAGTCAGCCGGGGATGCAAGAACTGTTATGCTGGCCAACTTGCAGAAACCAGATTAAAGCATACAGACGCGTATAAAAACGGGTTCTTTGGCAATGTGATCATGCATTACAGCCGATTAAGCCAACCACTTAAATGGACAAAACCCCGCATGATCTTTGTGGATTCGATGGGTGACTTGTTCCATGAGCAGGTACCGTTTCCTTTTATCGACGATGTATTCCATGTTATGGCTAAAGCCAGCCAGCACACATTTCAGATACTTACCAAGCGTCCTGATCGCGCCCTGGATTGGTCTATGTCGGCGCCCCAGAGACAGGCAAGGTCACGTGAGCCATATAAGAACTGGCCTCTCCCTAATGTATGGATGGGAACCAGTTGTGAGGATCAGAAGAGCTATAACCTTCGGGCCGGGGTATTGGTTCAGATCCCTGCAGTAGTTCGGTTCTTAAGCCTGGAACCACTTGTTGGGCCTATAAAATTAAAGAGAAGATTTGGATTCAATAAATACGGGTATTATTTCCACGGGAATCTACCAGAAGACGGAATTCATCAGGTAATTGTTGGTGGCGAAAGCGGCCATAAGGCCGTGCCAATGCGTCCCGATTGGGCCAGAAGTATCCGCGACGAATGTAAAGAGTTTGATATTCCCTTCTTCTTTAAGCAGTGGGGCCAGTGGGCGCCAAACGACTACGAAGCGCTTGAGGCAGGACGAAAATACCGACGGTTAGATGAGAAGAACTTTGCGTGCATGGTTGGCAAAAAGAAGGCAGGCCGCATGCTCGATGGCGTAGAGCATAATGGATACCCAAAACTTAACTTATAAGTGAAGTGGGCAGCATAATACCAACATACGGACAGAGTAAAAAGAAGGCCGGCGGCTACTGTATTGGTCGTGGCTGTTTTAATTCTCATATTCACCAAAAGAACTATTGTTCGACGTGTGTAAAGCGAAAGTTCCGCTTGGCGAATCCAATCCGCAACTCGTACAATAATTTACGGACCAACGCCAAGCGCCGCGGCAAAGTATTCGAGTTGACTTTCGAGCAATTCAGGGAGTTCGCTGTAGAGAATAAATATGTCGAGAACACTGGTAAGACCGCGGCCTCGTATTCCATCGACAGACCCCGCAACTGGGAGGGATACACGGTTGACAACATCAGGGTGATATCTTTGGCGGACAACTCAATAAAAAGGAACGAAATTGACTATAGTGATCTCCCATTCTAACCATAAACGAAACCTGAGTTACGCGAACATTGATCGCTATTTAGACATAGGCCAGAACGACAAGTACTGGTACCGGGATGAGCGCGCCAATATCGCCGAGCTGTTTCCCGACGAAGACATTAACCTTATTATCGACCTGCTATGTGCCACCA
>JAESTE010000146.1 GCA_016763735.1 Nitrospinaceae bacterium
GTTTAACAATCGTTGTTGTTCAATCATATCGGTGGTTTGGTACATCGATCGCGTAAACATAAATTCCCACACAAAAGTGGCGCTTTTCTTTTTCAACGTCCCAAGGTTGACCGGCTCCTTTGTTTCGACAATTGAGCAAATGCGGCCTTGAGGCGCGATGACTTTAGCCATGGCATCCCAATGCTGATCAGTATTGTTGAGGCAGAAAATGTAGTCGACCGTATCCATACCCTGCGCGATCAACTCCTCTGCTAATGAATTGCGATGGTTGATCACTTTATTGGCGCCGAGCTTCAAACACCATGCACGCGACTCTTCCCGTGAGGCGGTCGCAATCACATTCAACTTAGCCACTTTGCTCGCTAGTTGAGTGGCGATTGAACCTACACCTCCGGCACCCCCAATGATCAGGATGGATTTCCCCTCATCCTCCCCGTGGCGCGAGATGCCGAGGCGATCGAACAGCGCTTCCCACGCAGTGATGGCCGTTAACGGGAGGGCCGCCGCTGCCGAATAATCGAGTCGAGTGGGCATTCGACCCACGATGCGCTCATCGACCAACTGATATTCGCTGTTACTGCCAGATCGGGTAATATCGCCCGCGTAAAATACTTGATCACCAACAGCATACCTTTCGACATCAGGCCCGACGGCGATGACTTCACCTGCTGCGTCCCACCCTAAAATGCGCGGTGTGGTTTCGGTATGGCTTTTGGGCGCCCGAACTTTTGTATCGACTGGGTTGACCGAAATTGCTCGGACATTCACCAGAAGATCTTTTCCCGCCGGCTCAGGGCGATCGATTTCAATATCTATTAAGGACTGTTCGTTTTCGATGGGTAAATATTGATACAGGCCAACAGCTTTCATTTTGTAACTCCTAGGGTTTAAAGAAGTTCACTATTTTGGAAACCGATATTTTACACCCTTCTTTTCGCAAAATTCTTTCAGAGTATAGTCCAACGAACCTTCTTTTTTTTTCAGCTGAAGATATCCAGAATATGCGTCTGCGAAATCTTTATAACCTTTCCGTCTTAACATCTTTATTTCTCGGGCTTCTTCTCGGGTCAGTTGAACGGGTTCAGAAGTAGATTCCTTCATGGACTCTTGCAACCAATTATCTTCTGACTTTGACTGGCTCAATTACAATTCTCCCTCATTAACCATTTTAGTGGTTCCTTAAGAATACCGTACTTATAAAAAAATGAGAAGTTTTGCGGGTTGGAATGGGGAAGGGCGGTTCGATTTTTTTATAAGTAACGTCGAGAGACAATAAAGATGAGGGGGAGTTGGCAGAAGTATATCGCTGGAACGTGAAAATATTCTCTTTAGCAGGGTGCTGAAAAAGTCTTTTGCCTGTCATTCTTGAGCGAAGCACTCGCTTCTTGTTTTATAAGAACTTCGATATCCTTCGTCGCCTTTGGCTCCTCAAGGATGACGATTTCTGGAGTTTTTCAGCACCCTGCTAGATGCCAACCTATCCAGCGGGCGCTAGCAAGTTGGATGAATTTTTCCCCAGGAGGAATACGGTAAGTGAATTAGAAGGAAGGATCATGGATCTTTTAGGGGTAATTTTTTAACGACGAGGTTCATCCTCCAGGCCACCCCACATGCGGATCACTTCCCCATTCATTATTCCTTCGATACTTTGAATATATCCCGCTGCTGTCTGGGCCGCTGTTACTAATCCACGTCCTGACTTTTCAGGCGGGACAACGGGAGCGGGGCTGACAACGTTAACACGAATCCCTCTTGGCAATAGGGGGGCTACCGTTCGCGCAAAAGAATCAACAGCGGCATTGAAAGGGCCGGTGGCCGCACTTTCTTGATAGGGATAGTCACTGAGATATCCACTGGATAAAGTGAATGAACCCGAATCATTGATGTAAGGAGTTCCAATGCGCACTAAATTTATTTGCGCCATAAATTTTCTTTGAAATCCGTAGTCAAAATCTTCATCTGTTAATTCTTCGTAAGGTTAAAGGCGCTGTCATGCCCGACCGCTGCAGCAAGAGCATCAAATTTTCCAACCTGCTCAAACATTGCTTTTACAGACTGAGTGTCGGTGTAATCTACTTTCACATCTCCGTTTCGTCCGGCGCGTATAATTTCATGGGAAGATAAAGCCTTAGCTATTTCACTTCCAATAATTCCACTGGCTCCCAATAAAATCACCTTCATATTTATAACCTTTCAAAAAATGATAAATATTGTTTGAGTTTACCTTCTTAAAGTTCATGCTCCTTAACAATGAATGCAGAAGATTTGGAGTGGTCGATAAAATTCTTCTCATCTTCCAGTTGCGCGGCGCCTAATTTTTGCCCCTCCGGTGAACTCATTGCCTCCATTAAGTCTTCTTCAGATTCAAACCACACCTCAGCGACGCCATCATATTCTTGTATCATTCCTCTCGAATTCCTCAACCCTTCGTTTAGCGGGGTGTCAATAGTAAGAGATTGCACATATTTTTTAGCCCGCATAGCGCCCGCATTTTTCATAAAGAAAGGGCCATGTTTGTTGGACCAATAATCCTGAAATTGCTCGCGAGTCATTTCCGGGTGCCGACGTAAACACATCACAAATTTGATCATTTCAATCTACTCCGTTAATAGCCTTGTTTAGTTTTGTCAAAAGGATTTTCTTTTTCTAATATTAAAAGCGCTTCTTTTATATCTAAAAGTTTTTTCAACGCTTGCTCAATTGCCTCCAGCATTGTCATGCCTAAAATAATATGGTTAAAAATAGGCTCTGTTAGGGAGAATTTAATGTCAAAATGGCAGTGTTGAAAATTATCTTCAACGCCGACAAAAGAATTCATTGTGCCATAAAAGTTTGGGTGGGCAAATTCGCTTAAAACTTCGTATGATCTTAGAAACCCTGCAAATGTTTTATCCATTTTTCTTATAGAATCTAGAATATGTGTAGGTGTGAGAGGAGTTTCGCCATCGGTATATACTTTGCGACCAAGCGTTTGGGTGGTTAGGGTGAGATCAATTGATTTAGGATCTTTTTTTTGTAAATCTTTATTTATTTCTTTTTCAATTCTCCAGGCGACTGCGGCAGTTTCCATTATTGCTCTGGATAATATTATTGATGCCAAACCATTTCCTTTGTTCCAAGATAAACAGGTTCCTGAGGCTAAAGAAAGTGCTCGGCATACAAAAGAACTCACAAACATTTCCACTTTCCATTTTAAATTTGCCCTAGGATTTCCTTCATCAGTCACTTTGGTAATTAGCATGGACTCCAGTCTTTTTATGTCCAGATTTACTCTGTTTACCCTTTCTTCATAGCCTAAATTTGGGAAACAAACTTCTAAATTAAAAACTTCAATATTCATAAATAATGGCAAGCTACCAAAATTAAAATTAGTTTTTTTGAAAAGAAAAAGTATCAAAAATAAAATTACTTACTCTACAGTAAGTTGCGATAACCGGAAGTTTGCCTGATGAGGGAGAGACTTATCTGATTTGTAATTTATCAGTTGATATCAGGATAAATTGATTTAGCATGCCAACAACCAAAAAATGGGGTGAGCGACGGGGCTTGAACCCGCGACCACTCGGACCACAACCGAGAGCTCTACCAGCTGAGCTACGCCCACCATTTTTCTGTATTCTGACTCACTAGGTAAGAGGCAGATTTTAATCTATCCCTAATCCTTTGTAAAGAAAATGCTAATCATTTAATGACCCGAAGGTGACTGCGGTCTCGTTTCGGTTTTGCCCCTGTTTGCGGGGTTGGTTTGCCGCTTGTTTTCACCGATTTCAGCTTGGGTTCCAGCTTATCCGGTTTCCCCCCCATCATATGATCTGCCAGGTTCATATCTGTCGGAACGCTTTCTTCCCACACCTGCCCGTTTTTCATATCCGGATCATAAATAGCCCAAACAGATTCAAAGGGAAGCCGGCATTCATGCGGCCTGCCGTTGAACGCCAGAGTAGCAGTAATAGCGTCTTCATTTACTTTGAAGGGCCTTCTGAAATTCAAATTGAAAATCAGGTTTAACGATGAGTTGCCTTTCTGGTTTTCGGGAACATCCACCTCGGGCAATCGGGCATCCAAACAAACCATGGCATCGCCTGTCTCCAGCAAATGCAATAAAAAGTCATATTTCTTCTTGTTCAATGTTTCCATAATCTAAAAATAACACACCACTCGGCGTGGTGCCAGTGCGCAATAACTTTTTTTGCTAGCAATGGTGATTATCGCTTACCGACCACTCCGCGTGGGGCGTTTGGGGCGATAATTCACAAGCCAGAAATGTCCTCAAGCTTTTTACTCTAGTTTGGTTTGCACTTCCTCCCCTGTAAGGGGCCACTCCGCGTGGGGCGTATGGGTTCGATAATTCAAAAGCCAGAAATATCCTCAAGCTTTTTACTCTAGTTTTGTTTGCATTTCTTCCCCTGCAAAGAGAGACCTTTACAGCGATGACGTGCAAAAATCACCCGCTAAGGGGGGCGTAGCCCCTTTTCTGTATATCGCCAACATTTCTCCAAGATGTAGTCTTGTGTTACCATGCGGGCATTTCGTTACCAAATTTCTTGAGGATATATTTTTATGCGTGGATTGAAGTGGGTCGGTGTTGTTTTGGTAGGGCTGCTTTGCTCAGGTGTGGCTTGGGCAGAAGAGAAACCTAAAACCGTCGAAGTCTGGAAAAACCTGTTCACATTGACCCACGGTGATGGGATCGACTCGAACACTACTTTTCTTATCAGCAAGGAAGGGGTGATTGTGGTTGATACCCGCGTTACACCGGCTGAAGCGAAAAAAGTGAAAGAAGAGATCCGCAAACAAATGCAACTGCCCATTTTATACGCGATCAACACGCATTATCACGGCGATCATAGTTTTGGCAATCAGGTGTTTAAAGACACCCACGCTATTATTGCGCACGAAAATGTTCGTAAAGCTTTGGAAGGGGAATCGGGTAAAGCGCATTTGGAAGTCTTTAAGTCTTTTAAAATTCCTGGGATGGATGAAACGGTGATCACCCCACCCAATATAATTTTTAAAGAGAAAATGCATATTTATGCAGGGGAGTATCATCTGCAACTGATTCATATGCCGGGTCATACCGATGGCGACCTGTTTATTTATATCGAAACTCTAAAAACGATTATCGCGGGCGACCTGATCACGAGTGGCAAGATCCCTTATATGGGCGATGCCTATATTGAAGATTGGATTAAGGCTCTCATTCATATAGGTGACTTGGATGCGGAAATCTATATCCCCGGTCACGGCGACCCCGGCGGCAAGCCCATTCTCATTGCCATGAAACATTATTTGATCGATCTGCGTCGGTTGGTCACAGTTCAGATAGAAGAGGGCAGTTCGTTGAAGGAAACTCAGGATGCGGTCAGACCGATTTTAGAAAAGAAATTCAAGAACTGGAAAAAACTTGAATGGCTCGATGACAATATCGAACGCGCTTATATGGAGTTCAGCGTGAAGAAAAAGTCCTAACCCTCTGCGAGGGAGGCAATTTTAGCAAACTTAGTTTGCCTTTCCGATGAGTTGATAAGGCTCGAAGGCCGCGTTCATCTCAATGAGAACTTTCTGATCGGAATGTTTTTGCAGCCAAGCCTGGCTTTGGGATTTTTTTATCAACAACAGGGCATTGGGTTGTTGCGGGTCTTCGTATGTTTCTGTTATCGGTGAATCCAGATAGTAAAGAAGGTCTTCTCGTACTTTGCCATAATTGAACAGGGGCCGATTTTCTGAAATTTGTTTTAGCTCCTCTGCAAAGGGCCGAAACGAAGTGTGTTCGTTGACGATCCTCGCTGCTGGCCCATGAACCCCTAGATATAATAGAAAAGCCCAGCCTGCAATTATCCCGCTTATTTTCATTCCCGAATTTTTATGCAACACCAAGGCATACGAGAAAGCCAGCATACCTACCGTGCCCACTGCCAGAAGCAGGGTCGAAGGCCGGTGTTTATCGTAAAGTAGTTGCGCCATCCAACGGTCTCGGGAATTAAGAGATAAAGAATCAAAATTTAATTCGGGTAACAGGGCGCTGAATGCTAGAACCAGAGCCAAAAGCATCATTATTCCCATAACGATTCGGGTGGGAATAGTTAGACTTTCTTTTGCTCGCGAAAAAAATACTGCCAGCATAACCGCTCCCATGGGGTACAGCGGCAGGAGGTAGTCGCCTCTTTTTCCCGGAAACAAGGAAAGAAAAATAAAAAGTGTAGCCAGAGCGATGAGGCAGAATCTCCAGGGGACATCCTGATATTTCTTTCCATGCCAGAGTGCGAACGGCAGGAACAGGCTCCAGGGAGCCATGCCTCCAAAAATTTGCGGAATATAATAATAAAAAGGTTTGGGATGAATATGTATAGCCTCGCTTCCCGAAACTCTGCCTACGGTTTCCTGATAGATCATTTGGGAAAACTCTTCTCCGCCAGCCATCAAGCCTACGCCTAGCCAGAGACCCGCCATGGCTAATGGCAATGCTAAGAGATAGGCCCATGGCACCGAAAAGGTTTTGTGCAAGCGACTGAAAATAAATATTGCCAGTAGAGGAAACAACCACCCCAAAGGGCCTTTGGTCAGTACCGCGAGGCCGATGGCCAGTCCTGCCAGCCATTTGAGCGATTGCTTTTCGTCGCGTGACAGTTCCCACAGAGCAACAAATGCGAGAGTGATAAAAAAAGTGAAGAGCATATCGATGCGGGCGTGACTCCCCAGATAAGCGAATCGCCAACAGGTCGCAATGATCAGCCCTGCTAAACATCCGATGACCGCTGAAAACTGGCGCATGCCGAGAAAGGTGGTGAGAAACACGGTTCCCACACCCGCTAGAACCGAAGGGATTCTCAAAGAGACTTCACTCACTTCCCCGAAAAGTTTCGAGGTCAAAAGTCCAGACCAGTAAAACAGAGGGGGCTTGGTGCGTAGTTGCTGCGGATTGATTTGGGGAAGCCAGATGTTGCCGCCCCGCATCATATTTACCACGGGCACGCCTTCACGCGCTTCTCTTTTGGATAGATCGGAATGGAAAATGGACCAGGAAAAAAGGAACGCGGCCAGCAAAGCAGGGCCCATTAACAGAAAGGGATTCAACGATCCATTATTAGGTGCGAGTGAGGGCACAGTATTAGTAACCTTTTAATGAAAGGCGTCCTCGTTTTCCTGGAAAGTTTGACCTGTCACCTGCTGCTACGCTAGTGATTTTTCTTTTTCCAGTAATCCCGAAGTGATGTAGACGCGTCTAGACAGGTGTCTAGATAGGTATGGTTCGAGGGAATCATCGGCATAACATGGCCGTGGCTTTTGTCGTTGTATGGGTACTTCACATCCAGAACGTACGGTCCCTTATGTTTGAGCATGCGCTTCAAAGCGGGAACAACTTCTTCTGGAGTGGTAATACTTTCTGACTTGATTCCAAAAGCGTGCGCCACTTCGGCAAAGTTGGCATCACCAATAAAAGTGTGGCCTCTGAGAGATTTGTAAAAACGGTCTTCCCATTGCGCAACCATCCCGAGATGAGCGTTATTGAGGATAATGTTTTTTACAGGAATATTTTCGATTTTTAAAGTTTGTAGTTCCTGAATATTCATCAGAAAACTTCCATCGCCTTCAATGTTGATTACCTGTCTTTTTGGGAAAGCCACTTGTGCTCCCATTGCCGCTGGCAGGCCATAACCCATTGCACCCAAACCGGAAGAGCACAGCCAGTTGTTGGGTTTGTCAAAGTCGAGAAACTGCGCCGCCCACATTTGGTGCTGTCCCACCCCGACTGAGAATATAGCGTCTTTATCAGAGATGTTGTTGATGTGGTGGACAACACATTGTGGAACAATTTGTCCCTTGATGCTTTCAAAGGCTAAAGGAAACTCTTTTTTCCAACCCGTGACTTGTTTTATCCAGGGTTTGATATCTTTTTTCGGCTCTACATATTTGTCGAGAATTTTCAGGGCTTGTTTGACATCGCCTTGAATTGGAATATCGATCAAAATATTTTTATTAATTTCTGATGGGTCGATATCAATATGAATGAACTGCGCGTCTTTGCAGAACTCGGCAAGTTTTCCCGTAACCCGATCATCGAAGCGCACACCCATGGCGA
>JAESTE010000147.1 GCA_016763735.1 Nitrospinaceae bacterium
TTACGGTAGAAGAAATTGTCCGTTACTACTCCAATAAAAGTTCCTACAAAGATTACCGTTGTTTCATTCCGTGGGCAAAAGTGGCTTTTTCTGCCTACGGCGATGTCTTCAGTTGTCCTCATTATAGAGTAGGAAATCTAAATGACAGTAGCGAGCTCACTGCTTGGAACTCAGATCGCATCAAAGGGTTCCGTGAAAAATTAAAATCAGAAGGAATATTTCCCGGTTGTTTGGGTTGCTGTCAATCGGAATACATTGGCCGGACTACCCCCGAAGGGGAAGCGGTAAGAGTTCGTGAAACCAATATGGCAAGTTCTAAGAATAGAATTAGTCAACCATCATGAATGATATGGATAAGAAAATAGAAATTTCAATTGTCGTTCCTGTTTTCAACGAGGTGTCTCTTATTGAGGAGTTAGTTTCAAGGCTCAAGGTCGTCTGCGACAACCTGAATCAGTCTTACGAAATTGTGATTGTGGATGATGGCAGCTCTGACGGCTCGTACGAAAAGTTAAAACAGATTCAGGCGGAAGAAATTGCATTGCGTATTGTGAAGCTTACCCGGAATTTCGGGCAACAGGCTGCGGTGCTAGCCGGATTCAGAATCAGCAAAGGTGATATCATTGTTCAGTTGGATTCAGACTTACAAAACCCACCTGAAGAAATCCCAAAACTTCTTGATGCCATGTCCGATGACATTGACATGGTTACCACGGTTCAGCGCAAACGGCAGGATGGTATGTTGCGAGTCCTCGGTTCGCAATACTTGCTAAAGATCGGGCAAGCCCTTTTTGGCGATTCGGTAAAATTGAATTTAAGTTCGTTCCGCGCAATTCGTCGTAGCGTTGTGGAAAAGATTGAAACTTGCAAGGACAGGTCCCGCTATATGGCGGTTTTGATGAGTTGGATGGGATTACCCAGCATCGAAATTGAAGTGGAGCATCACGAAAGAAAAAAAGGGAACACCAAATACAACATTCTTAATTTACTGAAACTATCATGGGATCTGATAACAGGTTACTCCAGCTTTCCTCTGCGTATGGTAACCTATATGGGATTGTTTGGTGCTTTCCTGGGGTTTTTAATGATGGCTTTCTTACTATTCCAAAGAATTGTAAACGGAATTTTGATTGAGGGCTTTGTGGTTTTACTCGCGGTGTTTGCATTTTTTGCCGGTGTACAGCTATTGTCCATTGGTTTTTTGGGAGAATATCTGGGCCGGGTGCACCATCAAATCCAGGAACGCCCTGACTATATTGTTGAGAAGGCTATCGAATAATGCGTGTCAAAGCCCTCACATCGCTAATCATCGAACCGACCAATACCTGCAACCTGCGTTGCACTTTTTGTTTTGTGACAGAAGGCATGACACGAGATGAAGGGTTCATGGATTTAAAGTTGTTCAAAAAGGTCATTGACGACACTCCCGACCTTGAGCATCTATGCATGCATAACTGGGGAGAGCCTTTACTGCACAAAGAAATTTTTGAGATGTTCGATTACGCACATAAGGCTGGCGTCAACCATATTGTCATGAACACCAACGGAACCTTGTTGACAGATAAGATGATCAACAAAATCATTGAAAGCCCACTAAACATCATTCGGTTTTCCATAGATGGTTCTGCAGATACTTTTAAAAGGATTCGCGGTGTCGAACTTCAAAAAATAAAAGAGATTATTCTTCGATTAAAAAAAGCTAAAGAGACAAAGCGACCTGAACTGAGTATGGGCGTGGTCTTTACAGTTGAGGAAGATACTCAAGAGGACGTTGAAGAATATATCGAGCACTGGGAAACCATTGTCGATCATGTTCGCACACAGCCGAAGCTCATTCAAAGTCCACGCAGCGAGCCCTGCCCCGAACCTTTCGGCAAAGATTATGGCAAACTGGTTGTCCTTTGGGATGGCACCGTAATCCCCTGTTGTGTTGACTATAACGCGACCCTTAAATTAGGGAATGCCAACAACGACCGGGTCAGCGATTTGTGGGACAATTCAGAAATTAAAGCTTTACGAGATCAGCACGAAAAAGGAGACTACCCAAAAGTGTGTGTGAATTGCAATGAATGCGAAACTTCGACAACTGAAAAGCGTTTCTTTTTTGACAAGATTCAGGAAGCGATCTAGTTGTATCTAAAATGACGACCCTCCTCAAAGAAAAAATATTAGAAGAAAACCGGCGAGTTCACGCACTTGAAAATCAGTTATATCTATCCCGCCATCCAGAGCAAACCAATTTTTTTCAAAACTTTATTGCGGAAAAAGCTTTAGACCAAATCTGTTGTGACTTGGACGCAAATGCAAAAGTCCTTGATCTCGGATGCGGCACCGGGTATCTCTTTTTAAGATTTTTACGAAGAGGATTCGATGTGACAGGTCTGGACCTTTCCAGTGAGATGATCCAGGTATTAAAAAATTCTGTTCCTGAAAGTGAAAAAAATCGCGCTCACCTGACCGTTGGTGATGTGGAAGAATTTTTCGAAAGAAACCAGGAAAATTTTGATCTCGTGATTTTTTCTGCAGTATTGCACCATCTTTTTGACTATGAAATGGTTTTGAAAAAAGCCTGTCAAAGGCTCAAGGCAGGAACAAAAATTATGATATTTTTTGAACCCTTGAAGCAATCGGTAGCTTCTTCAATTCGTTATGCTTTGCATCGTGGTCTTTCGTGGGTAGATGAGAAGTTTTATCGTTTGGAAATGAGTATGCGAAACATACCTTTGCTGGAAGACGAATATCATCATTCCGACTACCAGCGCCAATTTGGGGGCATTGATCCGAGGAATATTGAAAAACTTTTGACGGAAGCAAACTGTTCGATTTTGAATATAGAAAAATATTGCGCACGTCGATTTGGAATAAATGCCTGGTTGGCAAATCGAATCCTGAAGACCCAGAATACGTTCAATATTTTAGCAGTTCGGAATTAGACGGATAGACTTTCTTTGACTGGACCTACGAAATTCCCAGGTTTTGCAAAAGCGTTTTAGAAAATTCACTTTCCCCGGAGTCATTCATATCCAAAAAGGCCACTCCAATATCGAAATACGAATCAAAACTTTCTACTCTTGCCACCTGTGCATTGACGGTTAGTGGATCTGCTTGACCTTTAATAGAAAGTGCGATTTGTACCTGCGAACCAATTTTAAAAGCTACAGGACTTTCAAAAAGAATTCCGGAAGAACTAACATTTTTCCCTTGAGTACTCAACTCCTTTGGGTTCAGGTTTTCAGTAACAGATTGGACTTGCACCTCCTCTGAAATACCTATCCGCAGATAATGCCGCTTCTCAAAATCATGAATGAAGATTCGGTTTCTGCCACTCTCTTTTGCCTGATAGAGCGCCACGTCTGCCGCGTGTACCAACTCCTGAGCTTCTTTTCCGTCTGCAGGATAAGAGGCAATGCCGCCACTTAAAGTAACGTTAAACGTTTTACCTTCAAACTCAAGCACTGCTTCTTCAACTTTTTTGCGAATTCTTTCAGCAATCACCAAAGCATTCATTTTCTCTGTTTCGGGAAGGATCAGGACCAACTCCTCGCCGCCATAGCGACAAGCCGTATCTTCGGTGCGCTTCATAGCTTGAAGAATTTCAGCAACGACCTTCAGGGTTAAATCACCTGCCTGGTGACCGTATGTATCGTTAAGTTTTTTGAAGTTATCCAAGTCAATAAAGAAAATGGAAAAACATCCATTGTATCTTTGTGCCCGGTTCATTTCTCCCTGCAGAGCCTCATCAAAATAACGCCGGTTAAAAAGTCCTGTTAAACCATCTGAATGAGATTGCTTTTTTGTTTCTTCGAGCATCTTCAATTCTATGATAGCGGGGGTGTTGATATTTTTTTCCACATCACTGAAATAGTAGCAAACCGCCGTCATCAAGCTTATGTCATGACTCAGTTTAGTTTCTAATTTTTCTTTATGTTCAATGATGCGATTCCAGTTTTTCTTTGCATCTTCAGGGCTGAATTCTAGCTGCGTTAAAACGTTAAGGAGAATGCTATAAACTTGTTCCCCCTCTTTTTTCGCCAACGAAGTAATGGAATTAAAAAAAATAAAATTCCCATCTTCATTAGAATCCAGAGAGTCGATTACTTTTTCCCTTAAGTCGCTCATAGCAAATCCACTAGATAAAATCGCGTGTTAATGGTGAGACGGCTGATCCTATCATTTATAATAGGAAAATCAATAGATGCGGCGGGGTTGGATTTCCTATTGATAACTACTATCGCTGTTGATCTTTAATGACAATCAAATCGCGCTTTGAATTTTTAAACAATTTCAAGAACTTCTATTCCGGTCAAGGCGGTGGACTTTCGCAATGCGTCTTCCCCTCTAGGTGTGAGCCTGTTTCCCGCAACATTCAAAAACTTCAGGCCTGAAAGTGTCTTCGAATTGGCGAGGTGAATTGCACCTTCATCACCAATAGCATTCAAAACCAGCACTAGCCGTATTAAGCTAGAAAGGTTCTTAGATTCTGAAATTGCCTTGGCACCCGGCGCGTGAATCCAGTTTTCGTTTTCGATGGAAAGGGTTTCCAGTTGTAACAAGTTGGTTGAACGCGCCAGAGCTTCGGCACCTTTGTCCGAAAGATTGTTATTATTCAATCTTAGAAATTTCAGCGCAGAACAATTTTCCGAATTTGCCAGCGCGGCAGCGCCCTCATGATTCAGTTTGTTTTGCCCAAGATCAAGGCTCTCCATCCACTTCATATTGATGGAATCCGCTAGAGCTTGGGCGCCCTCAGCACGAACATCATTGTTGTTCAGATCCAGAGCACGAAGTCCGGTTATGGTTTTGGATTGGGAAAGCGAAATTGCGCTGTCTGTTGTCAAACCATTATTATGCATCACCAGTTTTTCAAGATTGGAAAATAAAGGCGATTCTGCCATCGCGTAAACGCCCTCATCCCCCACATGATTATTATTAAGAATCAAAGTTTTTAAATTGGGAAATACCATAGAGCTACAAAGTGCTTCTATTCCTACTTCGGTTAATCCATTATCAGACAAATTTAATGTCGTCAAAGATTCAAGAGGTGGGACTTTTGTCAGAAACCGAAGACCCTGATCACCTATACCTGTATCCCGAAGATTTAATTCAACGCATTGTCGACCTAAAGATGAATCGGCAAGAGATTTAAGACCCAACCCTTCGAGGCGATTATAGGATAGGTCAATCTGGCTCAATTTTTTCATTCCCGTCGCCATGGAGAGTACTTTTGCACCAAGCGAGCCTAACTCATTGCTGGAAAGGTCAAGGCTTTCAAGGTGATTCAAAGACAAAGTTTTGGATAGGAAAAATATTGCCTCATCATCGAGATTATTATTGGCAAGAGTAAGCGTTTCGATATTGGCAAACGATCGGAAGCGCAAAGGGGTTGCAAGCCCGCCGAGTTGAGCCCTGTCTGATTCAGGTCGAGGTATTTCAGGTTCTTGATTGGGCTAAAACTAGAGATGGCTTTAAAATCTTCCTCTTTCAGTTTACAGCCATGTAGCTTTAAACTTTCCTTATCGGTGCTGATTTTTTCCTGGATTAAGGTTCCTAAATCCGGGTTGGCAGTATTCTTTTCAAAGTGTCGAAGATAATCCAAACTGTCGTCAATGTCTTTCGCTTCTGCCATAGTTCTTCCTTGGTAAGAGGACTCGAATTATAGCACTATTAACAAGCAGCTCTGCCTATATGAATTATAAATATGGGTTGGATATTAATTGAAGTGAACGGATACAGCTTTGGAGACACCTTTTTCTTCCATGGTGATTCCATAGAGGGCGTTGGCGAAGGTCATGGTCTTTTGGTTGTGGGTGATGATAATAAACTGGGTGTTGACGGCCATCTCTTTCAACATTTCCTGAAATCGGACTACATTGGCTTCATCGAGCGGGGCATCAACTTCGTCAAGCAAGCAAAAAGGACTGGGGCGAACCTTAAATACGGCAAACATCAGGGCGATGGCTGTCATCGATTTTTCCCCACCGGAAAGAAGCGACAGAGTTTGCAGGCTTTTCCCTACCGGGTTGGCCGTGATTTCTATTCCTGAGTCGAGAGGATTCGCTTCATCTAATAAGGTTAGCTCTGCCTTACCCCCTTGGAACAGACGAGCGAACACTTCTTTGAAATTTTCATTGACCTGCTCAAACGTATCCAGAAACCGTTGCTGGGTTGTGCAATTAATTTTTTCGATCGTTGAATGCAGCAACTCAATGGACTCCGCCAAATCGTCCTGCTGTTCTTTAAGAAAGGTGTAGCGTTCGTTGGTTTTTTCGAATTCAGACAAAGCCGCCAAATTCACTTCGCCCAACCGCGCCAGTTTTTCTTTAATATCTTTGACAGACTCTTCAGTCCCGTTCTCGTCAATATTTTCATCATAGGCCGCCGACAACTCTTCACGAGTGGCGTTGAAATCTTCGTAAGCACGTTCTTCAATATGGACATTTTGCAATCTTGTTTCGGAACGCTTGATTTCTATCTGCGATAAAGTTTCTGTGATTTCCTGAAGCTTTCGGGACAATTCGCGGATATCATGATCCATCTGTTTCTGTGCGTCTTCATTTCCTCTCAGGCTTTCTTCCTCTTGCACCGCATTTTCGCTGAGGATATCCTTTTCTCTAGACTGCTTTAATACATTCTCTTCTAAGACAGAAACATCGTTATCAATTTCGACAATTCGGTTCTGGTTGGAGACCCTGTCCGATTCCCGCTTTTCAATTTGTTGCTGAAAATTTTGTTGCTGCAGCTCCAGTCGCTTGATCTCTGTCAGGGTGTTTTCCCGCCGGCCAATCAAGGAGGTGATCAAAACCTTCAATCCGCTGATTTCTCCGGATTTTCCTTCTAGAACCTTTCGACTTTGTTCCAATTCTGTTCGCTGTTGCGCTAACGATTCCTCTCCCGCCTGACTTTTTTGCTCCATCTCAAGCAATAGCACCTTCAGAGAAGATTTCCCAGTTCCCAGTTCCTGCAGTTCCTGCGACAGAGACATCGTCTCAGCATCCAAAGTGGAAGCGCGGCTTTCCAACCTTTGCATTTCCTGACGTAATTGTTCGAGATCGCGAAGACTGTTGTTATTAGCTAATTCTTTTTGGTGAACTTCTCCGTCCATTTGCTTGAGACTGGTTTCCAGTTCAATCTGCGCCCTTTTTCCGGACTCAATGGTCAATTGCGACTCTTCTAACTCTGCCTTTAATTTTTTCACACTTTCCGAAAGATTCTCGATTTCCCTGTTCCTCGCCAGCAACCGTGAAGATTCACTCTTGGCAGAACCGCCCGTAACGAACCCATTCGCATCGATCATTTCACCGTTCAAGGTTACAACCGTCCCCTGAAATTCAGGATTTTGATGAAGGTGCATGGCCACATCCATATCCTGAACCAGAACCACATTGCGCAACAGCAATTCTATTACAGGACGATAATCTTCACCGCATTCGACAAAATCCAGAGCCTTACCGACAACGCCTTCAGTGCCATTCAAATGCAGAGGGGGAATGGGTGTAGACTTCGGATTCAAAGGAACAAACAACCCCCGCCCAGACTCATTACTTTTAAGATAACCAATGGCTTCCATAGAATCAGAATAGGAATTGACGACGACACTTTGCAGTTTATCGCCCAATGCAGTTTCTATTGCCGTTTCATATTCTGCAGGAGTTTGCAAGACATCTACAAGTACTTCGCGAATCCCGGGAATCCTTTCGCCATTTTGTTGGCTCATAAGAGACTTGATGCCTTCGTTAAACCCTTCGAACTGGGATCGAAGTTTTTCTAACGAACCTAACAACGAAGATTTATTGAAATAGCCTTCTTTTCTTTCGCTGTGGGCATCGACCTGAGCTTGGGCCTGATTCGAGCCTTCGAGTGCTTTTTGTTTTAAATTTTCCTGTCGTTCTTTTAGCTGTTGCAATTCATCGATACGATTCTGATGCCCCGATTCTCGCTCTTGAAACATGGACTGGTTACTGCGGATTTGATTTTGAGTTTCTTCTTTTTCTTTCGCCAGGTTTTGCTTGCGCATCTCAATGCCCTGGCTTTTTGTTTCAATTTCAGTGAGCTTGTTTTTTGAACCAGCCGATTGCTGAAACAATTCGAAGACCTTTCTTTCACTCGACTGAACCTGGTCTTGATTTTTTTGAACAGCCTCGCGCTTCTGCTCGCTCTGTTCTTTTATTTGCTCCAGAGCAATTTCCTGGTCGTTGATTTTCTGAGATGTCTCGCTGAGCGTTTTTCGCTGTTCTACCGCTTGATGCGACAAACTCTCGACCTCCTCATTCATCCTGGAAATTTCGCCAGCGGCAGACTCAACATCTTCTTTAGCTTTGGCTTGTTGTTCTTTTTTGAAAGCAATTGTTTGTTCGCCATTACTGATTTGCGCGGTCAGCTTATGGATATCTTCACGAAGCTCATTCAATCGATTCAGCGATTCTTCTATTTCAATATTAAGTTTGGCGATCTGATTTTCATAAGTGGCGTGGCGGGCACTCCATTCTGTTTTCTTTTCTGTTTGTTCTTCGAGTTCTTTTTCTACTGTCTGCAGTTGCGCCTTGAGCCGGCGGACTTTTACTGCAAAAAGTTTCAAAGACAATTCTTTGATTTCTGTTTTAAAATTTTTGTACCGCTCTGCTTTTGCGGCCTGCCGTTTCAAAGACTCGACTTGCCTGTGCAACTCCTGAACAATGTCAGCAACGCGTTCCAGATTTTGCCGGGAACTGTCGAGCTTTCTTATGGCATCATTTTCGCGGCTTTTGAATTTAAGGATGCCCGCTGCTTCCTCAATCAAAATCCGTCTCTCTTCCGGTTTTGAGGTGATAATATCCTGAATATGTCCTTGCTCGATAATTGTAAGAACCTTCGGGCTGATTCCGGCATCCATCAGAAAATCTGTGATATCTTTCAGGCGACAAGGTATCTGATTGATGTAAAACTCACTTTCACCTGAACGGTGATAACATCGTGTGACCTTGACTTCTTCAGCCATATTGGGAACCCCGGCAATGCGGATTCCGGGCGCAACATTGGCAAGAGTGATCGAAATTTCGGCACGGTTAACCGGTTTACGGCTGCCACTGCCATTAAAAATAAGATCGGTGATGCGGGTGGTACGCAGAGTTTTTGATCTTTGCTCTCCGATGGCCCAGCGAATGGCATCGGACACATTACTTTTGCCACAACCGTTGGGGCCGACAATTGCTGTGAATCCATTTTTGAATTCCAGATTAGTGGGATCAGCAAAAGATTTAAAACCTTCTAATTCGAGATTTTTCAGGTACATTTAACGCTAAACCCCTGTAAAAATGATGTGTTAGAAACTCTGGGTGACTTTCACGAAGATTATCCCAATCCCTAGGTATTGTAAAGGGAAATCATACAATGCTTGGTATACTAAGTTTTCTAGGGCACAATATGTTGTGGTTTTAAGGGTTTTTGTGTAAATCATTGATATTGCGCCACTACCCTGTATTTTGGTGGATATTGGGTAAAAATCGTCATTTTATACCCAGGGATTAAATGGAGATTAGTTTAATATGAAGTTCTATTCTTACAACAAATGTGGAACCTGTCGAAAAGCCATCAAAGACCTTGAAGCGAAAAATATAGATTTTGAAGTGATTGACATCACTGAAAATCCGCCCAGCAAGAAAGTTCTCAAATCTGCGATCAAAGCAAGAGGCCTGCAAAAAGTGTTTAATACCAGCGGTGTCCAGTATCGGGAATTAAAAATAAAGGATAAACTGAAATCTATGACCGAGGCCGAGGCAATTGACCTGCTTGCCTCTAACGGTCGCCTGATAAAAAGACCCATCGCCGTTGATATGGATAAAATAACTGTGGGCTTTGATGCGGATGAATACAAACAAGTCTGGGGAAAATAGTCACTTATCAAGATGGATCTTTTTTTAATTACAACCAAATTAAAAAATGAGTTTCCCCTTATTCAACGGGCGATTCAGCCCTATCCGCAAAAGGCAGCGGTTCTGGTTATACTTTATCCCAAAAACAACAAGACGCATGTGTTGATGACCAAAAGAGCGTTGCACCTGAAGTCGCATCCAGGGGAAATTAGTTTTCCCGGCGGTGTCTATGAGGAAGATAAAGACAACGATCTTTTGGCAACCGCGCTCAGGGAAACAGCCGAGGAAGTCGGAGCCAATATAGAAGCCTCAAAGGTGATTGCCGAACTGCCCATTGTGAATACACGGTTGGGATTCGAGATCACGCCTTTCGTTTGCGTAATATCCGAAACTCTGGAGTTTGAGCCTGAAGAAGATGAGGTGGATGAGATTCTGGAAATTCCATTCACTTCCCTACTATCTACACAACAACGGGATGTGGGGTTCAGTCCAGAACAGGATATGGTGATGTACTGGTTCAAGCACCATCGAATTTGGGGAGCCTCCGCAAAAATTTTGCTGAAAATTCAGCATCTGAGCGTGTACTGAATTTTAATATTTAATTTATATGGGCATTGAATGGAAACGTTTAAAACTTCTTTTCCAAAGTTGCGTGGTTGCCGAATTTTAATATTTAATTTTCCTATGGGTATTGAATGGAAACGTTAAAGGTGCTTTTTCTTGCGGCGAACTGGAGAGTTTCTCTTGTCAGGGCATTTCAAGATGCCAAGTCGCAATGCGAAACCCCTTTTCAACTGATTGCGGTAGATAGCGATGCCTTGGCCCCCGCATTACAGGCTACCGACCGGTCTCATTCCCTGCCTCTATTTTCTGACAGCAGTTGCTTGGAGTTGCTTCTAACAATTTGCAGAACACAGGCAATCGATGCAATTATCCCTTTGACCAATAAGGCCATAGATTTTCTGAACACACACCGCGAAGAGTTGAGTGGGGGAAATCGTCGGCTGTTTATTCAGGAAAGTCCTACAATAGAAATCTGTCACGACAAATGGAACCTGTGGAAATTCATGGAGCTTGAAGGTTTCAACAGCCCTAAAACTTTTTTGCTGGCAGAGTCTGATCCGCCCGACATCTTCCCACTCATCGCCAAGGAAAGAAGAGGTGAAGGAGGAAAAAACCAGAGCATCATAGAAGATCAACGAGATCTGGATTACTGCATGGATAAATATCCACATCATATTTACCAGGAATTGATTCAAGGCAGAGAATTCAGTGTCGATTTGTTCGCAGATATCAAGGGAATCCCTCAGTTGATCGTCCCACGGGAGAGATTGTCTGTGCGCGGCGGCGAGGTTATGACAAGCAGAATAGATATGAACGAGTCCATTATAGATTCGGCGGAAGCTTTGAGCCGCAGATTGGCTTTGACAGGGCCCTGTACCCTTCAAGGGATTCTCAATGAAAACGGGACTTTTTTATTCACTGATTTAAATCTGCGTTTTGGCAGCGGGTCGGTTCATACTATCGCTGCGGGAGGAAATATCCCTCTGATGATTTATCAGGAGATGGCAGGTCAGAGTTTTTCCGAACCCTCCATTCAAGATCAGTCTGTTATGACACGTTATCCCGAAAGCATTTTCCATCATTCCTGATATACTAATGACAATTTTTATTAAACACACCACCATTATACTCTTTTGAACACCACTCTTAGTGCCAAAGACAGGCTCATTTTTGCTCTTGATGTGCCGGATAAAAGTGAAGCCCAACGCATGGTAAAACTGCTGCAGGATTCTGTAGGCTGTTTTAAAGTGGGACTGGAGTTATTCGTTCGAGAAGGCCCTGATATTTTAAAATTAATAAAGGATCATTCATCAGCAGAAATTTTTCTCGATCTAAAACTCCACGATATCCCCGCAACGGTTCGCGGTGCTTTAAGATCTGCGGCGAAGTTGGGCGTGAAATATATCACCATCCATTCCACAGAGGGTGAAGCAATACTTGAGGCCTCGAAAGAGGTCAAAGGCTCAGGCCTCGAAGTGCTGGCGGTCACCCTACTGACAAGCATGGGCGAGGCGCAACTCCACGATTTAGGCTCCAATCTTAAAATAGGCGATGTCGTTTTGGACAGGGCCTTGCGCGCCCGACAATCAGGGTGCGCCGGAATCATTTGTTCAGGAGAAGAAATCACATCGATAAAACAAAAATGCGGCGATGATTTTAAAGTGGTAGTACCCGGCATTCGACCGGAATGGAGCCAAATTGTTTCCGATGATCAGAAGCGCATCACCACACCCGGAAAGGCTATTCAAGCAGGGGCTGATTTGATTGTCGTTGGTCGCCCTATCCGTGATTCCGCCGACCCTGAAAAAGCCGCTCGCAAAATTGTTGCAGAAATAGAAGAGAGCGTTAAACAATAGTGGAATACTTCACCTGAAACAGGAACAGGAACTTGCTCGTTTTTAATTTCATTTATTTATTAAGTCTGGTTTGCTGGCTGGGTAGCATCATATTCTTTTCTTTTTTCGTGGCACCGGTGGTGTTCAAGACTTTAGATCGTGAAAAGGCGGGAGAAATAGTTGGCATTATTTTTCCCCGTTACTACAAACTCGGTTATGTTTGCGGTGCTCTGATCCTGTTAAGCTTTCTGGTGATTGGCGGAGTGGGCCTGAAATGGTGTGCCTGGGGCATTATGGTTCTCGGGTCCGGATTGGCAGGCCTGGTGATAAACCCCAAAGCAAAAAAATTAAAAGAACAATTGAAGTCTTCTCCAGAGAATGAAATTTTAACTCTTGAAACAAAATTTAAAACTCTGCATTCTTTATCTGTGAAATTAAATGCCCTCGTCCTTTTTTCCGGGTTATGGTTGCTCGGATTAACAGCTTCAAATTTTCAGTTCTAACACAAAATAGTCCTCCATGAATATTTTAGGAATTTCCGCTTTCTACCATGACTCGGCCGCTTGCCTCGTGCGCGATGGCGAAATAATCGCCGCCGCACAGGAAGAAAGGTTCACCCGAAGAAAACACGACCCCGCGTTCCCCCACAATGCCGTTGAGTTTTGTTTGAAAAAAGGCGGCATCCAAGTATCCGATCTGGACTATGTTGGCTTTTATGACAAGCCATTTATCAAGTTCGAGCGAATCCTCGAAACTTATTTGGGGATAGCCCCAAAAGGAATAAAACAATACCTGTCTGCCATCCCCATCTGGCTGAAAGCCAAATTGTGGACCCGGGGCAACATCAGAAAAAACCTGGGTTACGGCGGGACTGTTTTATTTTCCGAGCACCATGAGTCACATGCTGCCAGCGCCTTCTTCCCATCACCTTTTCAGGAAGCCGCCATTCTCACCATGGACGGTGTTGGTGAATGGGCCACCAGCAGTCTGGCTTTAGGCAAAGATAACAAAATCGAATTACTTCAGGAGTTGCACTTCCCGCATTCTCTAGGTTTACTTTATTCTGCCTTCACCTACTACCTGGGATTCAAAGTCAACAGTGGTGAATATAAAGTCATGGGATTAGCTCCTTACGGTGAACCCAAATATTGCGATTTGATTCGCAAACATTTAATCGACCTTAAAGACGATGGTTCATTTCGCATGAATATGGATTATTTCGATTATCTAGGCGGAATGACAATGACCAATGATAAATTCGCGGCGGTGTTCGATCACCCGACCCGAAAGTCGGAGTCGCAGCTCGGCCAGAAAGAAATGGATATCGCCGCCTCCCTGCAAGCGGTGACAGAAGAAATAATGCTGAAGATGGCCCGTCACATCCGCAAAAAAACGGACATGAAAAACCTGTGTCTGGCAGGCGGCGTTGCCCTGAATTGTGTAGGTAACGGGAAAATCCTGAAAGAGAAAATTTTTGACAACATATGGATTCAACCCGCTGCGGGTGATGCAGGAGGAGCATTAGGAGTCGCTCTTTGCATCTGGCATCAGGTGCTGGGTAATGAAAGAAAGACAAACGGCAAAGATTCCATGAAAGGTTCTTATTTAGGTCCCCAA
>JAESTE010000148.1 GCA_016763735.1 Nitrospinaceae bacterium
CCGGAAAGTTTTAGCCAGAATAGAAGCGGCTCTTTGCCCCACATGCCGTACTCCCAAACCAAAAAGTAACCGGGCTAACCCTGCGGACTTACTTTTCTCGATCGCATCTATCAAGTTTTTCGCCGATTTTTCAGCAAGACGTTCGAGGCTAGCGACCTCCTCTTGTTTCAAGGTATACAAATCTGAAAAATTTTTAACACGGCCCGACACCACCAACTGGTCAATCACTGCCGGCCCCATATGGTCAATATCCATAGCTTTGCGCGAGGCAAAGTGTTTGAGGCGTTCCTTCAACTGCGCCGGACAGGCGGCATTGACACACCGCCATGCGGCCTCGCCCTCTGGCCTGAAAATTTTTGTCTGGCATTCCGGACAGAGAGTCGGCATTTTGAATTCCGCATTGCGCTTGCCCTTGGGGTCGACCACACGGATGACTTTCGGGATGATCTCTCCCGCCTTTTCTATAACAACCCGATCTCCGACTCGGATATCCTTTTTTTTGATCTCATCTTCGTTATGCAAGGTCGCGCGGCTGACAGTAGACCCAGAAACAAAAACCGGTTCTAAGTTTGCGACAGGAGTGATGGAACCCGTACGCCCTACCTGGCAGACGATTTCAAGAACCTCCGTTTCTGCCTGTTCAGCTTCATATTTATAGGCAACCGCCCATCGTGGAAACTTAGAGGTATGCCCCAGTTTTTTTCTGTAGGCCAAAGAGTTTAGTTGAATGACCAATCCATCCACTTCATAATCCAGATCGTTCTTTTTCGTTCGCCACTCTTCTATAATCGCCAGCGTTTCTTCAAAATTGGAACACAATCGGTTATGCTCATTCACCGGGAATCGCAGGGACGCAAGTTTTCCCTGTAACTCGGAATGAGTTTCACAAATATTATTATCCCAAAAACCCACCGAATAAATAAAGACACCCAGCTTTCGTGAATCGGTAACAGCAGGGTCGAGCACCCTTAAAGCTCCCGCCGCTGCGTTTCTTGGATTTGCGAAAGGAGATTCCCCTGCCTCTTCACGAAGAACATTCAACCTTTGAAATTCTTTTCGTGGCATATAAACCTCACCCCGCACTTCAATTTTTCTAAACGCCGAAATTTCCAGGGGGATAGAACGAATGGTTTTCAGGTTCGCAGTAACATCTTCTCCTTGCACACCATCTCCGCGCGTTGCTCCCCGCACCAGTTTTCCATCTTCATAGGTAAGAGCAACAGCCAAGCCATCAAACTTCAACTCAACAACATATTCAATAGAACTCTCCTCAATATCGGGTAGGGCCTTCACTAAACGCTGGTGGAAGGCACGCACTTCATCCACATTGAAGGTATTATCCAGACTGAGCATAGGAACCGGATGCACCACCTTCCGAAACCGCTCATCAACTTTTCCACCAACACGCTGAGTCGGGGAATCGGCAGTCACACATTCAGGATATTTACCTTCAAGCTCTTTAAGGCGATGGTATAGGGAGTCGTAGTCTCTGTCTGAAATTTCGGGGAAATCTTTAACGTAATACAGGTGGTCGTGCAGGTGGATTTTATTCCTCAGTAATGCGACTTCTTTTTTTTCAGTTTCGTTCATTCAAGGTTCCAGCGTTACATAATATCCCTGCCGACCTCTTTGCACCAGTAGCATTATGCGGTCCGGGTTATTCAGATCGGCAATGGCTTTATTATAGTCCTCTTCACTATCGATCCTATCCTGATTCACTTGCCGGATAATATCTCCTGCACTGATACCTGTTCTATCGCCGGCACTTTTTGGAACCACATTCATAACCACCATCCCTTTGCTGGTTGCCAGTCGATTGCTTCTGGCGAAACGAGGGTTATTCTGCTGCACTTTAAGGCCTAGCCAGTTTTGGGTAAACTCTGCAACATATTGCCTGGGAATTGAGATAATGCGAACAACATATTCAAGGCTTTTCCCATCTCGTAGAATTGAAAAGCGAACATTATTGTCCACAGTATACGAGGCCATTCGCCCACGAAAATCGGATTTATTTGTCACCTCATGGCCTTCAATCGCCACGATTATATCACTTCGTTTCAAGCCCGCTGCTTTTGCCGGGCTTTTTTCAGCGACACGAACTATCAGCACCCCTTTTTTTCTATCGAGTTTAAAATGGCGCGAAAGCTGCGGGTCCATTTCCTGCACAGAAACTCCAAGCCAGCCCCGTCTCACTTTTCCGAAATGGATCAACTCATCAACAATTCGTTTGGCATCGTCAATGGGGATAGCAAAACCAATGCCTTCTGCTTTCTGATAGATGGCTGTATTGATACCAATCAACGATCCATTGATATTCAAAAGAGGGCCACCACTGTTCCCCGGGTTGATGGATGCATCTACCTGGATAAAGTCGCTGTAAACTTTGTTTTTCCCGGCTCTAATATTTCTATTTAAGGCACTGATGATTCCCGTAGTCACAGTATGGCGTAAACCAAAGGGATTCCCAATGGCAAGCACCTGCTCGCCAATCATCAAATCATCGGAACGCCCCATGGGCACAAAAGGCAGGAATTCTTCGGAATCTATTTTAATAATAGCCAGATCTGATTTAGTATCCGCGCCGACCACTCTTGCTTCAAACTCTCGTTTATCGCTCAAAGCCACACGGATTTGAGATGCCCGCGCCACCACATGCTCGTTGGTAAGAATATGTCCTTCTTTATCTATAAGAACCCCTGAACCCAGACTTGTTTTGTTGTTTTGATTTTTAGAAAAAAAATCTTGAAAGAACTGGTCAAAAAGATTGTTGCCAAATTTCCTGAATGGATTACGGAGGGGTCGGCCGGTTTCCGAGGTGTAAATATTGACTACTGCCGGGCTGACTTTTTCTACAGCAACAACAAGAGGCGTTCTGCGGTTATTTAGTTCTCCCGCCAGACCGAAAGGTGCATCCAGCAATACAAAACATAAAAAAAGCAAAAGCCAATGAATGCGCACGTTAATTTAAATTAAGTAATTTTAAAAAAAATAAAAGGGGGGCCTGAACTCGGCTCCCCCATTATTATCGAAGGCAAAATAACCGCTATCCAACTTTAACGGCTATATAAATCGTAGTGCCTCCCCTTTTAACAAGGAAAAGAACCGAAGTACTTTTTTTAACAGAACCCAGTAGACGCTGATAATCCTGCATACTCTTTATTGGGGTGCGATTCATCTCGGCTATAACATCGCCTCGGCGAATCCCGGATTCTGCCGCAGAGTTACCTGGAGTTACATCGGAAACCAGCACACCTTCAGTGTCTTCCAGTTGCAGGCTTTGCGCAAGCTCCTTGGTTATATCCTGAACCTGCATACCCAGAGGGTCCGCTACTTTAGCGACCACCGTTGGCTGCAAATCTTTAAGGACTTCAATAGTAACTTGTAGAGTTTTTTTCGAACCTTCCCGAATCACTTCCACATCAACAACGGAGTTCGGGGTTGTTGCTGCAACTATTTTTGGCAGGTCTTCCATATCTTTAACAGCTTGCCTATCAAATCGGACAATGACATCGCCGCGCTTGACTCCCCCTTTAAACGCGGGACCATCAGGAATAACATCACCCACCAAGGCTCCTTCGCTCTGATTCAAGCCAAACGACTTGGCAAGTTCGGGAGTGATTTTCTGAATCATAACTCCCAGCCAGCCACGGGTTACCGAACCGTTTTCCTTCAAGTCCTTCAAAATTGCCTTGGCAATATTGATGGGAATTGCAAATCCGATACCGACATTCCCCCCGGTATTCCCCGAAATAATTGCGGTGTTGATTCCAATCACATCTCCTTCGATATTGATCAAAGGTCCGCCGCTGTTACCTGGGTTGATCGATGCATCGGTTTGGATGAATTCATCGTAAGGACCTGCGCCAATACTTCTACCTAAAGCACTGACCACGCCTACTGTAACCGTGTGACTAAGACCAAACGGATTCCCAATCGCCATAACCCATTCGCCCACTTCAAGGTTTTCAGAACTTCCTAATTTCAAAAACGGGAACTCTTTTGGGTTATTTGCATCGGCATTTATTTTTATTAGCGCAATATCGGTTTTTTCCTCGGAACCAATCAGGGTCGCGGTATATTCTTTTTCACTGCCATTATTCTCAAGCAGAACAACGATTTCATCAGCACCTTCGACCACATGATAATTGGTGAGGATATGACCTTCCTTGTCGATCACGAACCCCGACCCCATACCCCCCTTCGGTTTTTGGTTAGGTCGCTCACCGAAAAACTTGTCATAAAAACCACGAAAAGGATCAGGAGAACGCCCCTGGCCCGGCCCAGGTCTTGGACTCCTGCCTGGAGGGCGAACATTGTTATGCACTTTTTTCGCTTTTGATTTTACACTGACGTTTACCACAGCAGGATTCTGCTTTTTCGCGATTTCCACGAAGAGGTTGCTTGAAAGCTGTTGCGTCGCACTGCTCAAAGCAAAGGAGGAACCAGGGGCAGAAGTCATCGCCAAGGTGAAAAGGAAAACTGCGCCGATTGAACGTAAAAACAAAGAAAAAATCTTGTACATTTTAATTAACCCTCAATATGTATGAGCATCATTTTCATTATAAAACTATCCATGTCGGCCTAAACCCATCTCGCCAAACACAAATGTGATAATCAACTGTAATAGATTGAAATTAAACTCTAGTTAAACCCAGATTAAATATTTTTAATCTGGGACTTTGCATTCCGGCTCTAATAATCCAACTTAAACAGAGGATAATTATAAAGGGAATTTGATGTAATTATATAATGCTTTTTTCGCTATTTACAACCTCAAAACCTTTCGCAAAGTCTTCCCACGTTTGCATTAATACAATTCATTTAGATATTGACTCAATATAACAGATAAATGATAATCGTGGAGAATACAGGCCCTCCTGATGACCGTTTTAAAAGGTTAAATACGAACCTGTTGTGCAAGCCAAACACACATCATGTCTCAGGCAATATTTTACCTGCAACTTTGAACAACTTGAATCTCACCCTTTTATGAGTTTTTTTCTTTCCGCATTGGGTTTAATGATGGTTTTTGAAGGCATTCCCTATTTTTGTTTTCCAAAAAAAGTAAAAGCGTTTGCTGAAAAACTACCCGAGGTACCGGATTCAACATTGCGAGTGATTGGTTTTTTTCTTATGATGATTGGGTTACTGGTTGTTTATTTAGGAGGAGGGCAAAATGTTTAAGCGTGTAACAATATTTTTCTTCATAACATTATTTTTTTCGGGGTGTGCAGAATGGAATCTCGGATTAAACAACAGCACCAGCACTTTACCCCCCGCACCCCTTACCATTGAAACCGCCTATCCTTTTTCAGATATACCCGTGCCGTTTGATTTTACCCAGGACAACTCCAAGTCATTTATTTACGAGTCGGGGTCAGGAACCGTAAAAGTAGGCAGGTTTATTTATACCGGCTGGGATAATATTGAAAAAATCATTACTTTTTACCAAAATGAAATGATTAACCGAGGTTGGAGCCTGATCAACTCGATAAAACATGAAAACTACATTTTGAATTATGAAAAGGAAGGCTGGGTCAGCACCATTATACTGCATTCCAATATTGGTAGAACCATTATAGAAATTCAAGCCGGCCCTAAATAACCGGGCATTCTATGGCGACCCATTAACCATGCCCGACCATTCACAATTACTACTCAACTTCCCTACCCGTCCGGAATTTAATTTTTCTAATTTTGTAATATCCGATGGCTCACGCTTTGCTTTTGATGCTGCCAAAAAATTTTGCTCCCAAAACGAAGCATCCTATCAATCTCTTTTTTTATTCGGCCAGAAAAATCTTGGCAAAACCCATCTGTTGCTTTCCATTGGAAATCTTACAGCCGAAAGAGGCACTAGAGCCTTGTACATTAGAGGTGCTGACTTTTGCGATAAAATTGGTGACGGCGAATCATTGCAGTCGCAACAAACTCTCAAAAAGCTAATGGATGTGGACTATTTTTTATTAGACGATGTCGAGGCGTTGGCTTCATCTGTTCCCGCGCAGGAAAAACTCTACCATATCTACAATACCGTTATTCAAAAGGGAGGTAAGGTTGCCTTTGCAAGCTACTTTTCGCCAGATAAAATAAAGAACGCTGAAAACTATCTGACTTCCCGGTTCCAATGGGGCATGCTCGCTGAAATTAAACCTATCGATGATACGACAACCGCTAAAATTACTCACAAGCTCGCCAAAGACATTGACCTGAATTTACCTGGGAACATTATTGATTTTCTTTTATCGCGGATTCCCCGAGATTTTATCTCTATCCAAAATGCGGTCACGGTCCTCAATCAGGAATCATATGTGCAAAAGAAAAAGGTGACATTACCTCTGGTAAAAAAGGCTCTCAAAATCTCTTGACTCAAATAGAAACCTTTAACATTTCTGCTCGACTGGCACACTGGGCTGATCAGAAGCCAGAATCTGCTGCTCTCATCGAAATGCGAAGCGGGCGACAGAGGACATTTAAGGAACTGGAACAGGAAAGTAGTCGGCTGGCCTCGGGCCTGATTCAGATCGGGATGAAACCAGGCGAACGAGTTTTGCTGATGGTTCCGTATGGAATCGATTTTGTAACCCTGACCTTTGCCATGTTCAAGGCAGGTCTGGTTCCGGTTTTAATCGATCCCGGGCTGGGCAAAAAAAATGTCCTGAAATGTATAAAACAAGTTCAGCCTCATGGAATGATTGCAATTCCACTCGCCCACGCGATTAAAAAAATTTTTCCAAGCACTTTTAAAACCATCAAACATAATGTAACCGTTGGTGCAAGATGGTTCTGGGGGGGGACCACCCTGAATAAGTTGTGCGATTCAGGGGAAACGGATTTCAAAATGGCCCCCATGGGAAAAGACCACCCTGCGGCTATCTTGTTTACCAGTGGTAGCACCGGCCCTGCAAAAGGAGTTCTATTTTCTCATGGCATATTTAACCATCAGGTAAGAATTCTTCAGGAACAATTTAACATTCAACCCGATGAAACCGATCTACCGACATTCCCTCTTTTCGGTTTATTCAGCAGTGGATTAGGAATGACCAGCATTATTCCTGATATGGATTCTACGAAACCTGCACGTGTTGACCCCA
>JAESTE010000149.1 GCA_016763735.1 Nitrospinaceae bacterium
ACGATACGTTATCAAGTTTCCATCCTGCCCAGCACAAACTTGAAAACTATCATAGTGACACAAGAATGGATAAAATTGAAAGATAGCTGGGTCGTGATTCCAAAAATCGATTCCTTCTTGAACTAATACCCAACTACAGCACCACTTCAACGGGTTCATTTAGAGAAATGGTGGTGGGTGTCACCTTGCAATTCATCCCATAAAGCTCCACACCCTCTTCTTCCGCTAGTCGCAAGTACTTACCAAACTCAGGGTCGATATCATCGTTGCAAGTTATCGACTTTGTATCTGACCTCTGCGACACAAACAAGACTGCGGTGCGATAGCCCTTGCCACAAAACTCTATCAACTCCTTAACATGCTTAATGCCCCTCTTTGTCGGTGCATCAGGGAACTTGCCAACTCCGTCTTCCACCAGACTCACTGATTTCACTTCCACATAAGCGGAGTTTTTGGGAAAGCCCAATCGAAAATCGAATCTACTATTACCCGCTTTGACCTCACTGGCAAAGCTGGAATAACCTTTAAGAAAAGGAAGAGATTGCTCCATCAATGCATTGGCCACCAAGGAATTTGCAAATGCCGGAAATGTTGACACCCAAATCGACCCATGCCGAACAAGAACAAGCGTATAATCTGTTTTTCGTTTTTCGCTGGGTTGATGCACGAGCATGACTTTGCGATTGGCAAGCAGTATGCCAGGCAACCTGCCAGGATCGGGAACATGCGCCAGGGTTTCTTTTCCTTCGATCTCCACCCGCGCAAGATATCGATTCGGTCTTTCCAGAAACACACCTTCTACGATTTTTTCTCCAAATTTCATAAATTGGAATCCGGGATTAAAAAGTGTTGTCACCCTTAAGCAACGTCACGCTGTGAGTTAAGCACTACGCTGGTTAATGCTGGTCGCTGTCTTTTCCCGCATCCAGATTGACAGTTTTCTCAAGATGCAACAACGATCCAACGGAAGGAGACACGCGATCGATGAAGGGTTTTGGATACAACCCAATCAACAAGATCAAAAGGCAGGCAGGAAGAAGAAGTTTGAATTCACCAGAGTCAATGTCCGAAACATTTTCAGAGTTGGGTTTTTCCTGCATGGTTCCCTGAAACATATAAAGCATGTATATGGAAGCAAACACAATTGACAGTCCACCCATCAGCACCAAAATGCCGGAAAGGTCTGACAATAGATGAGAAGTCCAGACTCCCATCAATATCAGAAACTCGCCTACAAACCCGTTCAACCCGGGTAACCCTAGCGCGGCCAGCATGACGAGCATGAACGTTCCGTATAAAATCGGCATGGTTTTGCTGAGTCCACGCAACTCTGACAGGTTTCGTGTGCCCATTCTCATTTCAATAATTCCTACAATTATAAACAGGGCCGAGGCTATGATTCCGTGATTGAGCATTTGTAAAATGCTGCCTTCAATGCCTTCTTCATTTCGAGCAAAAATTCCCAATACAATAAAGCCCAGGTGACTGATGCTCGAATAGGCCACTAATGCCTTGATGTCTTTTTGTGCAATAGCAATCCAAGCTCCGTAAATCATTCCCGTTGCGGCCATGAGCCCGATAACCAGAGCCATGCTCTCTACGGCATCTGGAAAGAGCGGCAGACAAAAGCGTAAAAAACCATAAGCCCCAGTTTTAGACATTGCACCTGTTAAAAGTATCAATGCAGGAATCGGGCATGCTACATAGGCATGCGGCAGCCAGCTATGCAGAGGGAAAACGGGGATTTTGATCGCGAACGCCACAAAAAAGAATAGGAACATCCATATCTGCATAGAGGGGTCGATGTGAGTATGAGTCAAAATACGCAGATCAAACGTCACATCATGCGTAGCACCATAATGCACCATCGTTAAGGAAAGGATGGCAACCAGCATCAATAAGCTACCTACCAATGTGTAGATCACAAACTTCATCGTCGCATACACACGACGCCCTTCCCCCCAAATGCCAATGATGAAGTAGGTTGGAACCAGCATTAACTCCCAGAACACATAAAACAAAATGGTATCCAATGCCAGGAAAACACCAAGTGTTCCCGCTTCCAGAGCCAGCATAAGAGCTACAAAATTTCTTAGACTTTTTTCCTGCTTCAATGAGAGAAGAATTGATATCACGCCGAGAAATGCTGTCAACACAACCATCCACAAACTGATGCCATCAACACCCACCAGATAATTGATATGCAACGCAGGTACCCAATGCAAACTCTGAACAAACTGCATTTGCGGATTACCCATATCAAAAGAAGCCAGCATCCATAAAGAAACGGCCAAGGTGGCCGAAGCCGCACCTATGGCGATTGTCTTCACAAGGCTGGTATTATCTCTGGAAACAAAAATCAGCAACAGCGCCGCAACCAGAGGAATTAAAATGATGAGGGATAACATTTTTCTTCTACAGGAAAACTACAAATAATAAAATGATCACCATTCCAGCAATCATGTTTAGCGCATAAGTACGCACTCTGCCTGACTGCCAGACACCGATCCCGCGACTCACTTCTTTGACTTGAATCCCTATCTGATCTACGGCAAAGTCTATCCCCTGCTTTTCAACTTTTTCTTCCAAAAAAGCACCAATAGCTTTGGTCGGTTTCACTATCAACAAGTCATAAATTTCATCAATATAATATTTATGAAATAACAAATCGTATAAGGGAGCAAAAGCTTCTTTAATCAATTCCATTCGCTTTTTGCCTGTCAAGTAAAGCAATGCAGCCGTTACTATCCCCCCTATGCCTACAAGGAGAGCGATCGTTTCCAAGCCTCCATCGTGGTGGTGATGCACTTCACGGCCAAATACGGGTCCCAGGAATTCATGGACCCATGGCCCCAGTACCCCGCCACCCAATGCTAAAGTGGCTAAAATAAGTAACGGTAAAACCATCATTGGGGGGGATTCGTGAGGGTGTGCCTCAGGACTCCTTGTTTTGCCTGCGAACGTATAAAAATAGACACGGAAAATATAAAACGCCGTCATGCCAGCGGTGAGAACTGCGATTGCCCAGAAAACAAAATTCCCCATATCTTCGTGATAAGAACTGAGAATGATGGCTTCCTTACTAAAGTATCCACTTGTAAGCGGGAACCCGGCCAAAGCCAGAGCACCGATTAAAAAAGTAGCGTGTGTCAAAGGCATAATTTTTTGGAGTCCGCCCATCTTGCGAATATCCTGCTCTCCATCCAATGCGTGGATAACACTTCCCGCAGCAAGAAAAAGCAAGGCCTTAAAAAATGCGTGTGTCATCAGGTGGAACATGCCCAAACTGTAAACCCCCAGTCCCATCGCAAGGAACATATAGCCCAACTGACTCATAGTGGAATAAGCAATCACTCGCTTGATATCGTATTGAACCATTCCCATGGTGCCCGCGAATACTGCAGTCAATATACCGACCCCGGCAATGAAGTACATCGTGTAAGGTGCTAACTCATACAACACATGACAACGCGCAATGAGATAAACCCCGGCGGTAACCATGGTTGCGGCATGAATCAAGGCACTGACTGGAGTAGGCCCCTCCATTGCATCAGGCAACCAGGTATGCAATGGAAGCTGTGCAGATTTTGCGAAAGCACCGACAAGAAGCAATAGAGTGATTAAAAGAATTTGGTCATCATTCGGGCGGAATGTTCCTGGAGCAGCAGCAAAAACATCAACAAAACTCAAGGTGCCGAAAGACTCAAAAATCGCAAAAGCCGCAATAACCATGCCGACATCGCCGATCACATTCATAATGAATGCCTTGCGCGCCGCCAGCACCGCGCTGGTCTTCTCCCTCCAGAACCCAATCAAGAGATAAGAAGCCAGACCGACCAAAGCCCAACCTACAATGAGGAAAAAGAAATCTGCCGCCGCGACTAGCACCAGCATGGAAAAAATGAACAAGTTTAAATAAGCAAAGAACCGCGAATACTCGGGGTCATCGTGCATATAACCGACCGAGTAAACATGGATCACAAAACCAACACCAGTAACAATGAGGAACATGAAAACAGATAGCGGGTCAACCAGAATGGCAAGATCTAATTTAAAAGATGCCGTCGATATCCATTGATAGAGCACATGGACCCGGCCTACACGTTCTTCGGCAGGCAGAAAAAGCAAATCACTCAACGCTACCAGCGATGTGATAAAAGACGCGCCTACGACACCGCAACCGATCCACCCGGCCAGAGTCTTAGAGATTCGCTCTCCATACCAACTGAGGAAGATAAACCCCGCCAGAGGAAACAATAAAATGAGCCAACTGCTTGACAAAATTTAACCTTTCAGTGCATCGATATGATCCACATCCATTTCATGCCGGGTGCGAAAAATTGTAAGAATAATAGCCAGTCCCACCACCACTTCGGCAGCGGCAACGGTCATAATGAACAAAGCAAAAATTTGTCCATCAAGAGAATTTAAAAAACTCGAATAAGCGATCAGGAGAAAGTTCACCGAATTGAGCATCAATTCCACCGACACGAACATGATCAGCGGATTTTTGCGGATGACAAATCCACAAGCCCCAATACAGAACACCGATGCACTCACTAACAAAACAAATTCCTGACCCATATTTATCGCCTTTTTAAAGGAGCAAATGAAAATTTTGCCAGACAAATAACACCCACCGCTGCTACCAGAAGCACAGCCGAAGCCAGCTCAAAAGCCACAATGTGTTTGGAATATAATTCCAATCCAATCGCCTTGGCGGTACCAAACATTTCAGGATTGATTTTGCCTTCAATCTGTTTCGTCGGACCCACTGTTGCCGACAAATACAATTCCCCTAGTAGAATAAAAATAAGTCCGAATGCAATAGAGCGCTCTAATGAGTTCTCTTGAATTTCTTTCTCCCCTCCCAGTAACGCGATGATGAACAAAAAGAGAATCATTACCGCTCCGGCGTAGACAATGATCTGCACTACAGCCAAAAACTCCGCGTTACAAAGAAGAAAAAGCAGGGCAAGGCAGATCATATGACTGATCAGATAAAGCGCACAGTAAATCGGCGAGGAGCATAAAATGACTCCCAGACTGGCAAGCACTGCTGTTATCCCTACTGTAAGAATTACTGTATCTCGCGTGAACTCGAACACAGTCGCTAAATCAAACACACATCTACTCCTCTACTTGTTTATACGTTCTGTGTTGCCCAGAATATTGACTCTAAACTCGTTCGGCTCCGGATATACCAGAAGGTCCTGCTTTTCCATGATGTAACTATCCCTGTCGTAATCCGCAAGCTCGTAATGCTCGCGTAAAACCACCGCATCTACGGGACAAGCTTCTTCACAATAACCACAGTAAATACACCGCAAAAGATTGATCTCGTAAACCTCGGCATATCTCTCGCCTTTGGACACAGGATTTTTCGGGTCATTTTCCGCTGACACAACATGAATGCAACCCACCGGACAATTGATGGAGCATAGGCTGCAACCAACACAACGTTCCAGTCCATCTTCATCCCGATTGAGAAAATGACGACCGCGAAACCGCTTCGGCATCGTGCGTTTGACTTCCGGATACTCTATAGTAACCGGTTTCGTCAGCATGTTGCGAAACGTCACACCCATTCCAATTAATAAATTTTTAAAACCCGCAAAAGTAGCCTGTAACATAATAGGTCACAACACCTTGATGGTTCCGGTGATCAAAAGGTTTAACAAACATAAAGGCAGCAGAATTTTCCAACCAAACGTCATCAACCTGTCATAACGTATTCTTGGAAATGTTGAACGCAGCCAGATAAAAACACATAAAAGGAAAAGCACTTTTCCGGAGAAGGCTACAATCGGCCAAATCGGAACTCCGTAAGAATTCCATCCGCCCAAAAACAATAAGGTAACCAAAGCACTCATGGTCACCATATTGATGTATTCCCCCATGAAGAACATGGCGAATTTCATCCCGGTATATTCCGTATGAAATCCGGCGACTAACTCCTGCTCCGCTTCCGGCAAGTCAAAAGGAGCGCGGTTGGTCTCTGCCACCCCAGCAATAAAAAACAAAAGAAACGCCAGCGGTTGAATGAGAATAAAAGGCAGTGTCTCCTGCGCTTCCACCATATCAACCAGATTCAAAGAGCCAGTGAGAATAATGACGCTCAACGCAGAAAGTCCCAACGTCAATTCATAACTGATCATTTGCGCTGAGGAACGCAAGCCGCCCATCAACGAATATTTATTATTGGAAGACAACCCCGCCAGCACCATTCCATAAATACCCATTCCTGAAATAGCGAAAACAAACAAGATACCGCTATTAACATTGGCACCCCATAACTCGATCCTCTGACCGAAAACTTCAAAAGGCGCACCAAAGGGAATCACCGCAAATGCAACGATGGCTGTAAACACGACCACCGCAGGAGCCAGATGAAACAAAAACTTGTCTGCCGAAGACTGAACGATCGATTCTTTAAAAAGCAGTTTGATCGTATCTGCCATAGGCTGACCAAAGCCAAATGGGCCTACACGATTGGGACCCAGACGCACCTGAAACCGCCCCATCAACCGTCGCTCAAGCCAGACCAAAGCCGGCACAACAGACATGATCGCGACAGCAATCACTACCGCCTTAACGCTCCCCACAATCAAAGGAACGTTATCGGTCAAAGACTGAACGGTGAAATCCCATAACTCATTTAAAAATTCAGTGACCCAATCCAAACCCATTCACTCCAAAAAAATAACAATCAAACTTTTTCAATACTTACCCAGGCAGGACTGCCATCAAGATTCTCCAGCCCATTAACGCCTTGTTCATCAGAAATTCTTGGCACCACCACACCACCAGGCCGACAGCGGTTATCCACCTTGACCTCGGCGTTTATTTCCATTCCATTTCCAAGGATACGAACGGCATCTCCATCGGCCACATTCATACTGCCCGCGTCCTTTTCATTGAGGAAAGCCATAGAGGTTTTGAAATGATGCGCAAGCTTCGATGAAGCATCTAAAATCTTATCGTGAGCAAACAAATAATTCGCAATACGCAAACGCAACTTACCACTACTGTCAACACTCGCGTTACCGATGGAAGCCTCTTCACATGAAACTTTTTCACGATTCAATCCCAACTTACCCACCCCTCGGCTATTGATTTCCTGATAGCCCGGGACTTTCCTGGAAATTTCATCCAATACTTTCGCGGCTCGCGGGTAATCCGTTTCATCTCCCAGCGTTTTCAACATCACGCTAATCAACTTCCAGTCTGCAATATGATTCGTGTCCAAAGATTTTCTTCTCGCTTGCACCCTACCGCCGATATTGGTGGTGGTGCCTTCATCGAAACCCGGACCATTGGAAGGCAGAACGATTTTTGCAAGTTGAGTTGTTTCCGTTTCCAACATATCGTGAACAACCAACAAATCCAGATTTTTAAGAGCTTCAACAACCTGCGCTCCTCCCGGAAAATCCACAGCAGGATTCGACCGATGCACCAGTAATGCTTTTAACTCACCGCTTTTTGCTTTCGCAATCATTTCCAAAGCCGATAACCCGGTCTTCGTTGGCGCGTTTTCTCCCCATAAGCTTTTGACCTGTTCTGTGTCCGTCACCGAAACACCTCCAGGATAAAAATCGGGTACCAGTCCCATATCCATGGCACCGACTGCGTTGGTGGCCGGTGCAACGGGGATCGCTCCACATTCTACAGTGGGGATTTTGGAGATCACTTGAAGCAGGCGCTTGACTCTGAGCCCTGCATCACCTGAAAGCGCGGCGGGATTATAAACCACGCAAACTTTCATGCTCGACCTCACCGCCTCTACCAGCGACTTCATTTCATCTGCAGAAATCCCCGTTTGATCAAGTGCGGCAGAAAACTCAATAGTCTCTCCCAATTCACGAGCCAATCCTTCTGCCAACGCATCTACCGCTGATGCTTCTGATCCGACTTTGTATTTCACTTTCAGGTCGGCATATTTATCCAACGCCGTGTCCTGATCGTTTAAGCAGAGAAGCCGTGTTCCACTATTGGTAACAGCTTTCTTGATTCTTAAATCAAGAATCGGCAACTCTTCGGTCGGGTCACTGGCAATCAACAAAACGATATTGGAACTTTCTATCTGCTCTATATCGTAATGGTCAATCGGCAATCCTGGAGTGTCCTGATATGTTTTATGATCAATATTGTTCGTTCCCAGCAATCGGAACATTTTTTGATAAAGATAGTTATCTTCATTCGTCGCATAGGGTGAACCAATAAAGCCAACACTTTCAGGACCATGTTTATCAACAATGTTCTTGAAAGCCTCTACCACTTTTTCAGCAGCATGCTCTGTGGGTGCATCGATAGGAAAGTTTGGGAAGGAAGTGGGTTTTGTTGTACCAACACTGTTTTCTCTAGCTGCCGTTATTCGGTTCTGGCTTTCCATGAAATGGTGGCCCCAGCGCCCCTTGTCACAAATCCAACCGTCATCAACGGCATCATTGGGCCGCGCTTCAATGCGCATTAATTGATTCAACCGCGTACCGATAGTGATATTGCAGTTAACACCGCAATGCGCACATAAAGTGTCATGGTTGCTCAAGTCCCAAGTGCGCGCCTTGAAACGAAAATCAGTGTTGGTCAAAGCCCCTACCGGGCAGATATCAATAACGTTTCCAGAATACCGCGTATCATAAGGTTCATTATTGAAGGTATTGACCTCGTTATAAAATCCTCGGTTCAGCATAACCAAACCTCGCCCCTGCTCGATGCGCTCGCTGTAGGCGGTGCAACGTTGACAGGCAATACAACGTTCCCGATCAATAGTGATGACCGGACTGAGAGGTGCCGCTTTGACATTGTTGGCGCGGTGAAACTCCATACGTGTATCCGGAGGCCCATACTTAAACGTATTATCCTGCAGCGGACATTCACCGCCCTTATCACATACCGGGCAATCGAGAGGATGATTGAGAAGCGTGAATTCGAGAACCCCCTTCTGCGCTTTTTCAACCTTTTCCGTTGTCGTTTTAACTACCATATCGGGAGCCACGTCCATCGTGCAAGCGGTCATCAGCTTCGGCATTTTTTCTACCTCAACCAGACACATGCGGCAACAACCCAGCGGACCGATTTTTTCGTGATAGCAGAAGACAGGAATATCTATATCAACCTGTTTGGCCGCGTCCGCCACTTTCGTTCCCTTAGGAACAGTGACCGACTTTCCGTCAATTGTTAAAGTAACTTCAGACATGAGTTCCTCAAAAATTTTCAGTTGCCGTTATCATTACGATACGCCAACATTCTTAAAATATTCTTCATAGTCCGAGCGAAAATGCTTAATGCTACTCACTACCGGAGCCACACAAGCATCTGCCAACGGACAAAAAGCTTTAAACGACATATTGCCGCAAATATCTTCCAGCTTTTCGATATATTCCAGCTGCCCCTTGTTCTGCATGATGCGTTCAACAATCTGATAGAGCCAGCGAGTGCCTTCACGGCAGGGCGTACATTTTCCGCAGGACTCATGCATATAAAAACTGATCAGGCGTAGAGTGGTCTCGACGATATTGACACTATCATCAATAACGATCAAAGCCCCCGAACCCAGCATGGTGCCCGCCGCCGCTAATGATTCATAATCGTAAGGCGTGTCTACCTTATCCGCTGGCAACATGGGGACAGAAGAGCCACCGGGGATAAAAGCTTTGAGTTTGTTGTCATTCCTAATTCCACCAGCCAAATTATAAATGAGTTCGCTCGTCGGAGTTCCCATTTCAATCTCATAGTTTCCCGGCTTTTTCACATGCCCGGAAACACTCACCAGTTTGGTACCTTTGCTTTTCTCCGTCCCAAAAGACGCATACTTTTCTGCACCTTCATTGACGATGTAAGGAACAACACAGAGCGTCTCGACATTGTTGATAACCGTAGGCTTCGAGTACAACCCTTCGACTGCAGGGAAAGGCGGCTTCATCCTCGGCTCGCCACGCCCGCCTTCAAGAGAATTTAATAGCGCTGATTCTTCACCGCAGATATAAGCCCCGGCACCGAGATGCGTATGAATCTCCAGATTGAATCCCGTTCCTAAAATATTTTTACCCAGATAGCCTTTTGCGTGCGCTTCTTCGAGGGCCTTGTCCATAATGACGCTCAGGTCGTGGAACTCACCACGCATATAGATATAACCCGTTTCAACCTGACAGGCATAGGAACATAAAATCATTCCTTCAATAAGCAGGTGCGGATTTTTTAGTAACAACTCACGGTCTTTACAGGTTCCCGGTTCCGACTCGTCAGCATTACAGCAAAGATAACGCGGAAAAACATCCTTAGCGAGAAAACTCCATTTCAGCCCAGTCGGGAACCCGGCTCCACCCCGCCCCCGCAAACCAGAAGCCTTTACAGCCGCAATGATTTCATCCGGTTTTTGGGCGAACGCTTTTTTCAAAGACTGATAGCCACCTAACTCTTCATACACCTTCATCGTATGAAGACCTTCTTTATTTATATCTTTAAATAAAATCTGCGTCATAAATCAATCCAATGAATCGATGATCTGATCGATTCGTTGTTCGGTCAGGTTTCCATAATAAGTATCATTGACCCGCATCATTGGTGCCTCAGTACAAGCGGCCAGACACTCTTCGCGATGCAAAGTAAATTTTTCGTCAAAGGTGGTTTCCCCCACCTTGATATTCAGTTTTTTTGCGGTGTGTTCAAGAAGTTTATCACTCCCGTTCAATTGACAACTGATATTGATACAGAACAGGATCATATACTTTCCCACTTTCTCAGTGTGGTACATCGTATAAAAAGACAAAACCGACTGAACATAGGCAGGCGAGACATCCAGCTTCTTGCCAATCGCAACCATCGCTTCCGGGCTCACCACTTGGTCTGCCCGCTGCACCAGAGTCAACGATGGCAACAACGCCGATGTCTTGACCGGATACTTCGCAAAAATACGAGCTATCTCTTTTTCCTGATCTTCTGAAAATTTATATTCCGACATTTTTATATTTCCCAGCAAATTTCCACAGCCTGCATACAAACTCCGAATGCAGATCAATTGCATTAAAACTTAACAATCCGACAGGCTAAAATCACCTCCCACGTTAGTGGACTAGCGGTCGACTTCACCCATCACAATATCAATACTGCCAATAATCCCTACCACATCGGCGATGTAACACCCTTCCATCATTTTACACATCCCCGGAATCGCCATGAAAGAAGGCGCTCGAAGTTTAACGCGTGCCGGAACATTGGTTCCGTCGCTAACGATATAGAATCCCACTTCGCCCCTTGCGCCTTCGATCGGCACATAAGTTTCGCCTACAGGCACACTAATTCCTTCCGACACCAATTTAAAATGATGGATCAAAGCTTCCATACTGGTGTGGAGTGATTCACGCGGCGGCAAAGAAACTTTGTTATCTGGAGTCTTATAAGGGCCTTCGGGAAGACTTTCCAACGCCTGCTTAATGATGATGCGACTCTGCCGCATCTCTTCGACTCGAACACGATAGCGATCAAAAATATCACCGTTGTTTAAAACGGGTATATCAAATTTATAGTTGTCATAACCACTATAGGGTTGAGCCTTGCGAATATCCCAATTCACACCCGACGCCCGCAATGCAGGCCCACTGAAACTCCAGTTGATTGCCTCTTCTCTTGTAAAAGCACCAATTCCCTCCGTGCGGTCGAGCCAAATGGGGTTTTTGGTGAGCAGTCTTTCATACTCATCAACTTTTGCAGGGAAATATTCGATGAAATCGCGGATACCATCTAACCAAGGTCGAGTCGCGTCTTTAGCAACCCCACCGATGCGGATGTAACTCGTCATCATGCGGACTCCAGAAATCTCCTCATTGAGATCAAGAATCATCTCGCGTTCTCGCCAGCAATACAGGAATATCGTCATCGCACCGATATCCAGCGCATGCGTTCCCAACCAAACAAGGTGACTGGCAATGCGGGAAAGTTCGCACATGATGACACGCAAAACATTCGCGCGTTCGGGAATTTCAACACCTAAAAGTTTTTCTGTAGTAAGACAAAAGGCAAGATTGTTGCCAGGCGGATTGAGGTAGTCCAACCGATCCGTCATTGGGATGACGTGCCCATAACGTTTATTTTCGGAATTTTTTTCGATACCCGTATGCAGATAACCGATTTCTGGTTCAGCGGTTTGGACCACCTCACCATCCATCTCAAGGATGACACGAAACACCCCGTGGGTGCTCGGGTGTTGCGGCCCCATATTGAGGGTCATCGTGTCTTTATCGCGATGCAGCAGTCCCTGATCAGTTACGCTCACAAGTCACCCTATCGAGTCGGTGGTTTCGATTTGACCAGGTCGCTTTTGAAATCCCTGTTATAGGAAAAAGTGACGGCCTCAGTTGTTAACGGATAATCTTTTCTTAACGGGAAGCCTTCCCAGTCTTTAGGCATGATCAAACGTTCCATCGTCGGATGGCCTTCAACGTTGATGCCAAACATATCGAACAATTCCTGCTCGGGATAGAGAGCGCCTTTCCATAGATCCGAAACTGTCGGAACCGAAGGGTTGTCCTCATCTATACCGACACGCACTCGTATAGAATGCTGATGGTCGATGGAATAAAGCTGGTAAACCGTTTCGAAGCGCGGCTCCCGCTCTTCGAGCAAGTAGTCAACACCGCGCACATCAGAGAAGTAGTCGAATTTTAAATCCGCATCGTTCTTTAGAAATTCGGCAACGGCATGCCAGGAATCCGGCGCAACAAAAATTACCGCATCGCCTTGCGGCAAAGCCGTATCTTGAATGGCATCGGCAAGCCCCGCCTTCACCTTCTCTATAATTTCTTCACTCGTCATGCCACCCTCTTCTTGGCCTTATCGGTGCCAGCTTCCATCATGATTTTTTCCTGGAGCTTGATAACGCCATAGAGCAATGCCTCAGGACCGGGAGGACACCCCGGAACATAAACATCAACTGGCACAACACGATCCACTCCCTGCACAATCGAATAATTATTGAAGACACCCCCGCAAGAAGCACAAGCCCCCATCGAGATCACCCATTTGGGTTCCGGCATCTGATCGTAAATCTGCTTGAGGATAGGAGCCATTTTTTGCGAAACCCGGCCCGACACAATCATCAAATCGGCTTGACGCGGCGAAGCGCGGAAAACCTCTGCACCAAAACGCGCGGCATCCCATCGAGAATTTGCCATCGCCATCATTTCAATAGCGCAACACGCCAAACCAAAAGTCGCCGGCCAAAGAGCATTTTTCTGTGCCCAGCCAACCACCTTACCCAGCTTGGTGGTTAAAATCGAGTCGTATAGGGAGCCGGAGTACTGATAATCCAGCGCCTCCACAGCGTCCTTAACATTCGATTTTAAATTATTTACTTCGGTCTCTAAAGCATCGACCGCTTGATCAATCAATCCCATTCTAATCCTCCCCGTCCCCAAATGTAGACGTATGCGATTCCCAGAATGATTATAAAAATAAGCATTTCGATCAAACCGAAAAGCTTGAGTTCTCCCAACGCCACTGCCCACGGGTACATGAACACCACCTCCACATCGAAGATGATGAAAAGCATAGCGATGGTAGCAAAACGTACAGGGTACCTGCCCTTGGCTTCTTCCGTTGGCACAATGCCACACTCGTAAGGCAATAATTTTTCCGGAGACGGGTTGCGTGGGCCAAGAAAAGTGGATAATGCCATAAAGCACCACGTCCAACCGCACGCTCTGTGATTCGTCCGCCGGATCGGGCCCGGCGACCTCCACCTGGAGCGTTGAGCCCGCCTTGATTGTCGACGACGGACGGATCTCCAGGACGAAGTCCTTGTCGACCGCGATGCCATCGTAGCGATCCTGGTCGGGGTGAGTGAATACGGCGGCGGCCACGGTGCCATCCACTCGCAGTGTGATCCGAGACTCAAGTGCCGCGGCGCTGACCGCTTGGTCGAACAGCACGGAGACGATGGCGTCGGTGCCCACGCGAGCGCCGTCCCAGGGCTGCATGGTGACGAGTTTGGGTTTGCCGGCCTCGGGGAAGTAGTGGATCAGCTTG
>JAESTE010000150.1 GCA_016763735.1 Nitrospinaceae bacterium
GCACATCAGACACTGGTGGTGACAATCATCGCCTGTTTGGTCACGCCCGCAGCAGGCCATTTGATGAGGAAGAACCATTGGTATATCCCCATTATTGAGAAGACAAATTTAGTGCGCATTCCGATGAGTTCGGACACCCAATCCGGTTTTCGTCGGACACCTTATCCGATTCATATCGGACACTTTTCGGAGCGTAGCGACGCTGGGGGTTCATGTGTAAGTTAAATGGTCGATTGCAGTCAAGATTTCAATCAGTCAAAAGAGCTTTCCGAGCGAAGCGAGGGTCGAAATGGCACACCCACTCCAGGGTTCTCAGCAGGGAGTTATCCATAGACTGAGGCCGTCCGAGAATGGGACTTGTCCTTCTCGCGTCGGAGGACGGCCTCCGGCTGTGGGTAACTGCGTCCCCGCAATCACCGGGGACATCGGCTCCACTGTGAATCCGCAGGCTTTTGTTTTTTTGTTTCATTTTCATTTCTCAATTTGGGTTTTCTTTCGCATGGATTCTCCCTTCAGTTCCAGGGAGTAAGCGTTGTGGACCAGTCGGTCCAGGATGGCGTCTGCAAGGGTGGCATCCGGGATCAATTCGTGCCATTGGCCTACGGGAACCTGACTGGTGATGAGCGTGGAAGAGGAGCCGCATCGATCGTCCAGAACTTCAGAACTCCTGACCTGCATGATGAATTATTAAGGAATTCAGATGATGGCGTGGAATTGAAATGGTCCCGGCCCAGGAATTGCGGTTGGTTGATGATGTCGTCTCAGGTAGTCTGAGAGGACCATGCCCCAAGTTCAGCTGCCGCTTTTTCCAGAGGGAGTGACCCACATTTGCCCTGAGATAGCCTTTGAGTGCAAGGAGGGTCAGATAGTTTATATCAATGGCCACTTGCCGGTGTTTACTCATGACAAAGGGGATCTCCAAAGCTTTCGTCTTTTCAGCAGCCAACTGATCGTTAACGGAGTGGCGACTCAGGGGCAAATTTCCAAAGCCTTCGGCATTCCATTGACGACGATAAAGCGCTACACAAAAGTTTTTCGTCAAGGAGGAGCCAAGGCGTTTTTTGTCCCTCGCAAGGCTCGCCGTGGAAGGCGTCTGAATCCGGAAAAGCTCAAAGAGGCTCAGGATCTGTTGGATCAGGGGATTGAGGTGCCTGAGATTTCAGAGCAATTGGGAGTTCTGGCGACGACTCTGCATAAGGCCATCCAATCGGGACGGCTCAAACGGGATAAAAAAAAAGAGCGGATGCGCCGCCCTCAACTGTAATCAGTACTAAGAGTCAACGAAGTGAGCAGGATTTGGAGGCCCCTTTAGGTCATGCCACGACCCGGGACTGGGAGCGGATGTCCGCCGCACTGGGTTTTCTCCATGGCGCGCCGATTGAATTTCAAAGAGCCGATGATGTTCCCAACGGAGGGATTCTCTGCGCTCTGCCCGCGTTATTAGCCAATGGGCTTCTGCATCACAGTCGGGATAATTTTTCGATGCGCGAGGGATATTATCCCATGGAAACTATTTTTCTGATTTTGGCCTGTATGGCCCTGGCCCGGGTTAAAACTCTGGAGCAGCTGCGTTACCAGGATCCGGGAGAATGGGGGAAGTTGCTGGGATTGGACCGGATCCCCGAGGTCAAGACCTTGCGTGGAAAAATCGATCAAATCTGTCAGCAACAGGGGCAGGCCCGACAATGGGCCGCTGAACTCAGCCGGGAGTGGATGGAGGCCACTTCACAAGCTCCGGGCATTTATTACGCCGACGGCCATGTGAGGGTCTATCACGGCCGACTGACTTCGCTGCCCCGACGCTATGTGGCCCGACAACGCTTATGCCTCAGGGGAACCACCGATTACTGGGTTCACTCGATGAACGGGCAACCCTTTTTCATGATCAGTCAGCCGGTCGATCCGGGAATGATCGAGGTGATGAACAAAGAGATCATTCCCCAGCTCCTGGAGCAGGCTCCTCAAAGGCAGATCGGTGAAGGCGAACCACGTTTTACAGTGGTCTTTGACCGGGAGGGTTACTCGCCCAAATGGTTCGCCCAACTGAAGGTTCAGAACATAGCGGTACTGACCTACCACAAGTTTCCCGGAGAGGATTGGCCGCTGAAGGAATTTCACACCTGCCAGACTCAATTAGTCAACGGCGAGAGCGTGGAGATGGAACTGGCCGAACGGGGCACCTGTCTCTCCAATGGACTGTGGATTCGGGAAATACGCAAACACTGTCCCAGCGGCCATCAGACTTCCATCATCTCGACTGATTATCACAGCGATTTTAAAAAATTAGCGCCAACGATGTTTGCCAGATGGTGTCAGGAAAACTTTTTCAAATATATGCGTGAGCACTTTAATATAGACCGATTATCCGAGTACGGAACCGAGCAGATTCCTGACACCACCCGGGTCGTCAATCCCGCCTGGCGAAAACTCGACAGTCAAATCCGCAGCAAAAACGGCAAACTCACCCGCCTCCTTGCCCGCTTAGGCCAGTCAACCCTTTCCCACGATCCCAAGCCCTCTCAGATCGAATCCTACGAACAGAAAAACGGCCGGCTTCAAGAGGAGAGCGCACAAATGAAGGAGCAGATCGAGGACCTCAAGAAACAGCGCAAAGATACGCCCAGGCATTTAGAGATGGGCCAACTGCCCGAAGAAGAACGATTCCAGCAACTCCGTCAGGAGAAGAAGTATTTCATCGACACCATCAAACTAATTGCCTACCGATCTGAAACGGCACTGGTCTATTTGGCTCGAGAAAAAATGAAACGCCGCGACGATGCACGTTCGCTCATCCGACAACTGTTCAACACTTCAGTTGATCTGCTGCCGGATACTGAGAAAAAAGTCCTGACCGTCCGTCTCCATCACCTCACTGCCAACGTTCACGAGCAAGTTATGGAGCACCTCTGCCAGGAACTCACCGCTACCGAGACAATCTTTCCCGGAAGCAACTTCCGCCTGGTTTTTGAGACAGGAAGACCATCCTAATTCCATACATGTCAGGAGTTCTGAAGTTACATCCTCTCTGAAAACCGAACAGCCAAATCACAACCAAGGAAGAAAGGGGGAAACAACTTGGGACCATGGGCC
>JAESTE010000151.1 GCA_016763735.1 Nitrospinaceae bacterium
ACCAGTATCGGCGAACAATAAACTCGGCACATCGACACCCCACGGGTACAACGCGTTCATCATAAATAACTGCTGAAACCTGGCCTACCCTTTCAGAGAAAAGATCGCGGCCTAGAAAATAAACCCCCAAACATTGACCCTAAGCCCATTGTTACCGACGCTAACCTTCCTGCCAAAACAGGATCTGGAAAAATATTTTGATATAACGCTAAAAACCAGAGGAAGAAGGGTTTAAATGCGTTTACTTTACCTAAAAATAAATTATCCCAATTACTGTCAATTATCTGGGCAATATGAATATACATCGCCTCATCAGTAAAAATTGGGAACACCGTTAATCCAGGTAGGCGAGTCGAAAGGTATGCACTCGTCAACCCTGCAAAAACTATTATTTTTGCGAAAGAGTAAAGTGGTAGATTAGAATTTTGGACTGAAGAAACCATACAATCTGATATTAAGTAGCGAATTTTAATGAGAGAAAGGCAACAATCATCTAATGGTTTAAATTTTTAATGGCCGCTTTGGGTCGATAAGCGAATACTTAAATTATATTTATTACTCACCCATAATAGTAAACCTATTAACACAGTATTATGATTATCTCCCGTAATCTATGTTTGGACTACGATCCTTTTTCGCACTCAATGAAACGCTTTAACCCGGATATTGCAGGAGTAAAAAGAGCACCATCTGCAAATGCAATGTAGGTGAGGGCAAACGGTAACTGTGTTTTCTGAAATACAAAGTGTTGCTGAAAAAAATGCCCCTTTCGCAAATCCTTTATCCCCTTTTTCGTCATTGCGAACGCAGTGAAGCAATCCAGATAGCTATTTGGTGCATGATCTTACTATGCAATCTGGATCGCCACGCTCCTTTCAGTCGCTCGCGATGACGCGGTTTTTGATTGAAGGGTGAGGGTTTTACAATCCCTAAAATACTCATGTAATATGCAGGTTAGCGGGAGTGGCCTGCAATTTTTTCTTCGATGAAGTTTTTCATTTTCTCTGTGTAAACAGAAACGTCGAACTTCTGGGCGTGTGTGCGAATCGCATCTGCATCAAACTGGGGTTCGATCGATTCGAAATGTTGAATTGCTTCAATCAAAGCTTCAGGCGTTTGCTCATAAAAGAAAACCCCGGTGGGTTGCGATGTCGAGCTTTTGTCCTTTCCCGTTTCGGGTTTCCAACTCTGACTATCAGGAACAACCGTTTCCAGTGCCCCGCCTCGCCCTAAAGCAATTACCGGGCGCCCCATGGCTTGGGCTTCAAGAAGGGTAATGCCAAAGTCTTCTTCGCCGCAAAAAACAAAAGCCCGGCAACGGGCAAAATGTGAGCGTATCTGCGAATTATCCAGCCAACCTTCGAAATGAATATTAGGCTTTGCCATTTCCTTCAAGCGTTTGGCATCTTGCCCTTCACCAATTACAAAAAAGGGCAGGTTCAATTGGTTGAATGCATCTACTGCCAAATCTAAACGCTTATAAGGTGCGAATGCTGAAACGATTAAAAAATAATCTTCTTTTCTTTCACTTTCATCAGGTGTGAGTAATCCAGTATCTACAGGTGGGTGGATAATCGCGGCTTCTTGGTTGTAATATTTTTTGATCCGTTTTTGTACATGTCGGGAGTTGGCAATGAAATTATTTACTCTACGGCTCGTTTTAACATCCCAGCGTTGCAACCAGGGTCTAATCAGTTTCATTGCATTTGTTACAAGCCAGCTGGAATTTTCTCTTCCAAAATATTGATCAAATTGATCCCATATATAACGCATGGGAGTATGACAATAACAAATATGCAGGCTATTGGGACCCGGCTTGACGCTTTTTGCGACACAATGACTGCTGCTCAAAATCAGATCGTATCCCTTCAAGTCAAATGTCTCGATAGCAAAAGGCATCAGCGGGAGGTAATAGCGGTATTTTGATTCTGCGAATGGAAGGTTTTGAATAAACGAAGTTTGGATGCGATGCGATTCTATAACAGGAGAAACTTTTCCCGGGATATGGAGTAGCGTGAATAAGTCTGCAGAAGGATAGAGCTTACATAATACCTCAAGGCATTTTTCGCCACCTCGCATTCCCGTAAGCCAGTCATGAATGATCGCGATTTTCATTGTCTGCATTCTAACCAGGATATTTCATGAATCCACAAGTAAGGAATGGTTTCAGCCTCATTGCATCCCCTCATCCTAACCTTCTCCCTCCAGGGGAGAAGACTGAGGTGAGGGTGATTTATAAGGTTTTTCTTCCACGCCAATCAATACTCATGCAATATCAGGGCTAAAACCTTTTGTCCAGAAAATAAAGGATCACGGCGAGGGAGGAAAAGAGAAAGGGAAGGAAAACAAAAAAGCCCACAAGGGGAAGCCCCTTGTGGGCGAATAATTTTCGTTTAAACCTATTCGATGGCCAGAAAACCACAGGCCTGGTAGCAGGCGTTGCAGTTGATGCATAAATCCATATCAATATGAGCTGCGACCTTTCGAGTTCCGCCAGTAATAGCACCGGTAGGACAAGGCTTGATGCAGGCGCCACAAGCCACACAATCTTCCTCCTTGACGTAGTAACGGTACAACCCTGTGCAACGTGCAGCATCACAAGTCTGATCGACGATATGTCTTTCATATTCCTTGCGGAAATATTTTAATCCCGTCAAGATCGCTTTTGGTGCAGTCTCGCCCAATCCGCAAAGGGAGGTCTGGCTGATCTCTTCACACAACTCCTGGAGTTTATCGAGGTCTTCCAGCTTGCCGCGACCTTCAGATATATCATCCAATTTTTGTCGGATCAACGTCAAGCCGATGCGACACGGTGTGCATTTACCACAAGTCTCGCCTTCGTTGAATCCTATAGAAAATTTTGCCAAATCAATCACACAAGCTGAATCATCATAAGCAGCAAAACTGGCTTGCCCCATCAATACACCGACTTCCAACAAGCTTTCGTAGTCGGTCGGAGTATCTGCTAATTCCGGAGGCAGAAAGCCACCGGTGACGCCGCCAACATGAATGACTTTGAGGGCTTTTTTCTTTTGAATGCCACCGCAATAATCATCGATGGCTTCGCGGAATGTGGTTTTCATATCGAGTTCCATCAAACCGTTGTATTTGATGTTCCCAGAAATAGCCCACACCTTGCAGCCATTGGCGTTGTCATTGCCCATACCTGCATACCAGTCAGCCCCTTTTTCAATAATTTTAGGAACTGTTGCCCAGGTCTCTGCATTGTTCAGTACCGTTGGTTTGCCCCACAACCCATGCTGTGAAGAATGAGGCGGTTGCGCTTTCGGGAAAGGACGCTTGCCTTCCACTGACTCCATCAATGCTGTTGACTCACCGCCGATAAAAGCTTCGAGTCCTTCATGCACGCGAACGTTGATGCTGAATCCTGAGCCTAAAATATTGTCGCCGAGAAATCCTCTCTCTCTGGCTTGCTCGATAGCCATGTTCAATCGCCTCACGGCAATGGAATAATCTGAGCGGGTGTAGATAATTCCTTCTGTTGCGCCAATGGCATACGCGCCAATCAACAAGCCTTCGAGAACCTGATGCGATGCGCCTTCCATAACGCTACGATCCATATAGGAGGCCGGGTTCCCTTCGTCGCCGTTGACCATGATATAGCGCGTGCCTTTTTCATCGGTCGGAGCGTTACGAGCCTTTTCCCATTTGGTGGCTGTGACAAACCCACCGCCGCCTTTTCCACGTAGGCCAGATTTTTTAATTTCTTCGATTACCTCTTCCGGCTTCATGGTGGACAGTACTTTTTTCAGCGACTCATAGCCACCGACTTGAATATAGTCGTTAATATTTTCAGGATCGATCGAGCCTCCATGCGCGAGAGCGACACGGGTCTGTTTTTTCAGCGTCTCGTAATAATCAGCTTTGGATGCCGCTTTCTTGAACGGTTTCCCGCCTAAAATATGGTCGTTTAAAATATTTTTGACCATTGCAGGCTTGACCTTTTCATAGGTCACCCGTTCTTCACCGGGAACATAAACATCGACCAGCACATCGCGGCTACAATAACCCCGGCAACCCACCTGACCCATTTCGCATTTACGTTCACCTAATGCAGCGTTGGCCTCCATTTCAGAAATTTGCTTCTGAAATTCTTTATAGACCCCTTCTCCACCTTCAGCGATGCCACTCAGGCTCAAACAAACGGTTATTTTTATCTGGCCTTGTTTTGCTTCGACAGCCTGATCTTGTTGGTCTTCGACGACTTGCATGAACGATCTCCTGCTATTCGAAAAATTTGATAAGCTTAAATATAAAATCCCCGCCGCGTTTCCAAAACGCAAAACCAGCGAGTACAACAATTTCTCATATATTGGATGAAAATCCCAGCCATTTTAGTGACCTGCCTGCCGATTGTCAATATTTCCCGAGAGCCTGAATTTATAAGGTTTTTGACTCCAGATAAGGCCCCTGTTTACAAACCATTAACACATATACTGCAAAAGCCTGTCAATGCAACCTCAGGAAGGGGTCAAGGACCGTAACCACTTAAATTTCAATTGTTAAAAAAGTCTGGAGGTGCTGAGCATGGCAAACAATGCCTGCAAACAAACAGACTACTACCCGTAACCCAAAATTCAGGTTGATTGCGGTAAGTCATAAATATAAACTCTCAATTTTACACTATTCCACACGCACCCTTTATAAGGCAGTCATGATAAAAATAAACCAGAAAATCGATCAATCCCTGAAGCACAAAACCGAATGCCTGATTCTTCCCTGCCTGGAAATAAAAAAGCCCACAGGCTTGTTAAAAGAAATCGATGACAACCTGCAAGGTGCGATCAGTGCAGCATTTGGAAATAAACGCTTCTCCGGAAAACCGAACCAAACCCTTTTGCTCAACAGCACCGGGAAAGCATCCAATATTTTGTTGCTCGGTATGGGCAATGTCAAAGAAGTGACCGCCGAAAAAATTCGCCAGGCTGCAGCCACCGCCGTAAAAGTGTTAGAGAAATCAAAATTTAAATCCGTCGCGGTAGATTTAAGTGCTTTCGAGTCTCTCGGCAACGGTGGGCTCTATGGCGAATTGGCAGGAGCTGTTGCCGAAGGTGCAGGACTCGCCCTCTACCATTTCGACAACTATAAATCCAAAGATGAAGACGATCCGCCAGTTCGGATGGAAAAACTGACGCTCCTCACTACATCGAAAACACAGCAGACAACCGTTGAGAAATCCATTGCCCGCGCAGAAAAAATAGTCAATGCCGTACACATCGCGCGGGACCTGATTTCGCATCCTGGCAACACCGTAACACCGACCTATCTGGCCGAACATGCAAAAAAAATGGCCCGCAAAAATAAAATCACCTGCAAAGTGCTGGGCAAAAAGGAAATGAAAAAACTGGGGATGGGGTCTTTGCTCGGTGTGGCGCAAGGTAGCGATGAGCCTCCAGCGCTCATTGTTCTTGAATATAAGGGAGCGGCAAAAAAAATGGCCCCCACCGTTATCGTAGGTAAAGGCATCACCTTTGATACCGGCGGCATCTCTCTAAAGCCTGGAGGGAGCATGGACGAGATGAAAATGGATATGTCTGGTGCTGCGACCACCTTGGCTACCTTGGAACTGGTAGCCAGCTTGAAACTCAAAGCGAACGTTGTCGGCATCGTTGCTGCAGCAGAAAATATGCCGAGCGGATCGGCCATCAAACCCGGCGACATTTTGAAAAGCATGTCCGGCAAAACTATAGAAGTGCTCAACACCGATGCCGAAGGCCGACTTGTACTCGCCGATGCCCTGACTTATGCACAGCGCTATAAACCTAAAGAAGTGATTGACCTCGCAACCCTGACAGGAGCCGTGCTGCATGCGCTGGGTCATCAGGCCGCCGCTGTTCTCGGCAATAACCCTGCTATGATACAAAAACTTAAAGATGCTGGTGAAGCAACAGGGGAACGTGTATGGGAATTGCCTCTCTGGGAAGAACATGAAAAAGCCATGAAAAGCGATATTGCCGATCTGAAAAATATTGCGTCTCCCGGTGTGGGTGCAGGGACTACCATGGGAGCCGCTTTTCTCAAACCTTTCGCAGGTGATCAGCCGTGGACGCATATCGATATTGCAGGTACCGCATGGGGATTCGACAGGCCCTACACGAACAAAGGTGCATCCGGATTCGGAGTGCGCCTGTTACTCAGTTACCTTGAAAAAAATTGTTAGCCATATATTCATAATAAAAAAATAAAGAAGGACGTTTTAAAACCCACACCCCACCTAACCGTCACTGAAGCAGCGCCCCGCATGAGCACCCGATGGGTGACGAGGAGGAATTTTTTTTATCCCCTCCCTTCATAGGGACTCAAGCCCGATCATTTGAGGGCTTGAGGGTAGGGGAG
>JAESTE010000152.1 GCA_016763735.1 Nitrospinaceae bacterium
CTTGTATTTAGCATCTTCTATTTAACCCAATACACGGGTTTCAATCACGAGTTCTCAGGAGTTCTGACCATGATCCGATTGAGTTATATCGCATTGGTCATACTGGTGCTCCTGAAACTTTTGCACATCTCGATCAAATCGGATTTCAGTGAGGTGAAGAAGAAGTTGCTGCTATCCTCTATTTCTATTCTCAGCCTGTTTTTTCTAATGGAAGGCATCTTCATGTACGTACCAAAGAGCCACGGTGCCGGAGGTAAGGATTGTTTATCAGCGCGCCTCTGGTTTTCAAAATATTGGGAGATCAATAGTCTTGGATATAGAGATGAGGAAATTGATCCCAATGACATCAATAAGATCAATATCATGATCATTGGAGATTCTTTTGTAGCGGGACATGGTATCAAGGACCCATCAAAGAGATTCTCAAATATCTTACAGGGGAAGCTTTCAAATCAACATCGGGTGTACAATCTTGGTTTGAATGGTGCAGACACTCAAGCGGAATACAGCAAATTGTTACAGTTTCCGAAGAAGCCTAACTTAATTATTCTTGTTCATCACCCGAATGACATCAACAGAGTGCCAAAACAGGCAGCAGCACTGCTATCCCCTTATTCTGTAATCAAGCTTTATGCTAGTGCAATGGCGGCATTTGTGGATATATCCCTGGTAGATAATTCCTATTTTTTAAACTACTTCTATTGGAAATTCAATCCGGTAGCTTCGCTCGACTCTGAGGTCAGTGTTGCAGGCAAAGAGCATTTTGAAAGTGAAGGCGGAAAAAATGAAGAGCTGGCAGCATATCTGAACGAATCAATGTTCACCCAGCACGTGCAGAATTTGTATCAATTTGTCCTTCTCAGCAGAGAAGAATCAATTCCTCTTGCCGTTGTATTGTTTCCAGAAACGTGGGATGAAACAATTGATTTTTCAGGTGCTTTTGCCAATAAGCCGATAGAGGCGTTTATGCAGAGAGAGGGCATTCCGGTTCTAGACCTTTATTCAACCGTAAAGAGCATACCTATAAAGGAGAGAATTGTGAATAACAATGATGCCCACCCCTCCGAGCTTACCCACCTAAAAGTGGCGGAAGCACTCCATGATTTCCTGATTAAAGCGAAATTAACTCACTAGTATTAGTTCCTCAGAATTGTGACAGGTCCCTTGAAGGGTTCACTGTTTCCAGGACAGGTAATTACATAGTAATAGGTGCCGTCGGGAAGCAAGATGCCAGAACTGGTTCCATCCCAGTCATTAACATAGCCCGATTTGCTATACACCTTATAACCGTACCTATTGTATATAGCTACTTCACATTCACTGTAGAAGTCGATATTATCTATATACCAGATGTCATTGAAGCCATCACCATTGGGCGTGATCATATTGGAAACGACAAAGTTGTAATCCTCCAATACCGTAACACGAACGGTGTCCGTACCTGTACATCCATTAATATCAGTAGCGGTCATGGTATATACTGTGGTATTTGTCGGACTAGAAATAGGATCGGGAATATTCGAAAAGTTTAAGAACGTATCCGGTGCCCACGAATAACTGAAGCCACCCTGCCCATCCAGTATCACGCTGTTTCCTAAACTGACCGAAGTATCTACACCGGCGTCCGCCACAAGTGGTTGACCAAAGATGACAACAGCAGTCGCTACATCAGAACAGGGTCCATTGGTCTCTGTCCATTCATATATGTACGTTCCAGGAGTAGAAATCACAATTGTTGAAGCACCACTCGTTGAATCTGAGTATGAAGTTGTTCCTGGCCCAGATTGTTGGGACCAAACTCCAGAACTCACCCCCAAACTAAGAGATGCGGATACTGTAAAGTCATTATCGCATTCTGTTCCACCTGCCCCAGCATTCGCCACCGGTTGTTCATAAAATGTCACGGAAACAGTGTCAGAACTTGTACACATACCGTTCACTTCCGACCATGTAAAAACGTAGGCGCCTAAATCAGTCGAAGGAATGGTGACTGTGGTAACAGAACTCGTGGCGCCTGGTGAGAATGATGCAAGTCCCGTACCCAAAGTCTGTGTCCAGATTCCCACTCCCGTACTTGGCACAGCAGCTAAAGGAAAATCTAATCCACAAGAATTGCCTCCAGCACCCGCATCAGCAATGGGATCCTCCGTGAAAATTACAGTTAACGTATCAACATCAGAACAAGTGCCATTGGACTCTGTCCAGGCAAATACGTACATCCCATCTGACGGCACTGTTACGGATGAAGTTGGATCAGTAGAGTCCGCAAATATCGCAGAGCCCAAACCAAACCACTGGGTCCAAACACCCGCTCCAAAACTTGATGTTGCGTTTAGCGTGTACGACAGTCCACAAACAGCACCCCCAGGTCCGGCATCTGCTACAGGTTGATTTCCATACAGAATAGTAACTGTATCCGTATCCGAGCAGCTACCATTCACTTCGGTCCACACATAATCATAAGTGCCGAATATGTTTACAGTAGCAGTTGCAGATGGATTGTTAGCATTGGAGAAAATTGTAGTGCCAGGACCGGCCTGCTGGGTCCATGTTCCGGTTCCTGCACTCGCTATTGCGCTCAAGGCATAGGAGGAATCACAGGCTCCATTGTCGATTCCAGCGTTGGCAACAGGTTGATCCATAAATGTAACCACCACGGTATCAAAGTCGGCACAACCTCCATTCACCTCGGTCCAGCTAAGGACGTACACCCCTTCAAGCGAGACATTAACAGTATCATCGGGGCTAATGGTATCATTGAAGATTGAAGTTCCCGGTCCCGACATTTGAGCCCATTGACCGGTGCCAATACTGGGAACGGCATTTAGAAAGTATGTTGGCCCGCAAACGCTTCCGTTGGGTCCTGCCTCCGCTGTAGGACCTATGGAGGCCGTGAGAATTGCAACTAGAGAGGTGTCACTTAGTCCGCAACAGGGGGTAGAGCCCTGAACTGTATAACTTCCAGAATCCGTGGCGAAATAAGAGGAATCTGTTGCGCCAACAATATCAACCCCATTTAATTGCCATTGGTATGACGTAAATCCTGTGCTGGCGAACAGCTCTATAGAATCAGGTTTACAGACAACATTGCCCCCGGAAAGGGCGATGGTTGGGGCCGAATTGTTAATGGTGATGTTAGAAAATCCTTCATATAAATCGGAGCCATAGTCTATATCCTTTCTTCCTGTTAATGAATATGTCGTTGCAACAGAAGTCCCCGTAGGCGTTTGAGGACTGGAGCCAGTGCCTAAATCCCATGCTAAAGAAATTCCTGATGAGAAATTTATTACTGTATTGGTACAAGAAATATTATCAGCCGTAATCGTTGGCTGACCAGCCAAATTAAAAACCATATCAGCAAGAACAGGACCTGTACCACCGTTAATATAGATGTTACTCGTGTCACCAAACAGCCCAGCTCCACCATCTGCTCCAGCTCCTCCAGCTCCTCCAACATTTCCGTTTCCACCGGCTCCAACTTCTCCCGAAGTATAGGTGCTGCCATTCCCTGCAGATCCCGCCAGGCCTCCAGAGCCACCAAGTCCGCCTGCTCCTCCTGCACCTGGAATACCCAATACTAAGTTACAAGATGAAAAACTTGCACCACCTCCATTATTATATAAGTAGACTGCGTAAGAGCCTCCCCCTCCAAAACCTCCAGTTCCTCCGGTACCACCTTCACCGCCGCCGC
>JAESTE010000153.1 GCA_016763735.1 Nitrospinaceae bacterium
CGCTATCCGGTAGTATTCCCTTTGTTCATCAGAACCCTGTTCTAATTCTTCAGACATAAAATAATCCGCAATTATTTGTTATCAAATAATGAATGGCTGCATTATCCCACATTTCCCATTTAAAAAGAAATAGATGGGGAATTCGATAGATGAAGAGGAAGGAGCCGCTACAGTTTAAGTTTGGGCTATCTGGTTTTTTTCAAGGGTGTCCAACACAGCCAGCATCCCACTGTCGTCGAATTGCTCCGCCAACTCTTTTAAATGGTCCGTCAGCGATTGTCCGTTAGGCTGAATTTCATTCAACTCAGAGAAACAGGGTTCCAGCTCCATAAAGTTGCCCATATTGATTTCAGCGCGTATCTTATCTATCAGAGACTTCGGCGCTTTAATTTTGGAGAAATCCAAATTGCCGTTTCCCTTGCTCCCCGGATCTAAAATTTTCAGAGAATCAAGGACCTGGCTCAGGGCATCAGAAAAATTATTGAACAATGTTTCTTTAACGCTCTTCTTGCCTTTTGTAATTTTTGTTTCCAGTTTTTCAGCTACAGAAGCCAGATTCTTTGCCCCGATGTTTGCAGCAACGCCACGAACCGTGTGAACCAGTCGCTCTGCAGTATCTTTATCTCCCGACTCCAATGTCTGTTTGATTTCATCAGCGGCACCTATAAAGTCGATATGAAACCGGAGCAATAGTTTGCGGTAGAGTTTTTCATTGCCACCAACGATAGCCAGCCCGGCTATGGTGTCGACCCCTTCCAGTTCAGGTAGAGATGCTTCTTCTTTGGTTGCTGCTGGTGCAGACACAACTTCATTACCGCTGCTTTCACGGGGGGGAATCCATTTAGCCAGAGCTGTAAATAATTCCTTCGTGCTAATTGGTTTGGAGACATGGTCGTTCATTCCCGCAGCGATGCATTTTTCGCGGTCACCTTGCATGGCGTTGGCGGTCATCGCAACAATAGGAAGTTTAGCAAAGCGTTCTTCTTTGCGGATGGTCTGGGTCGCTTCATAACCGTCCATCACCGGCATCTGGCAATCCATGAGAACGCAGTCGTAATCGAATTGAGCAATCATATCCACCGCTTCTTGACCATTATTGGCAATGGCAATTTTGAACCCTGCCTGCTCTAAAATTTCATTAGCGATTTCCTGGTTGATCTCATTATCTTCAACCAGCAAAATACTGGCACCGAGAATTTTTTCCAGAACTTTGGCTTCCTGTGCCTGCGAAGTTTGAAAAGCTTTCTGGTGATGCATCTTTTTAGCTCCGTCCCCGAATATTTCCATAATAGTTTCGAACAGCACCGAGGTGTTCATCGGCTTCACTAAAAATGAATCAATACCTGCCTCTTCTGCCTTCTGGGAAATTTCTTCGCGACCGTAGGCGGTCAGCATAATTATTTTCGGGATATGTTTCAGCTTCGGATGCTTTTTAATTATCTCCGATGCTCGAATCCCATTCATCTCTGGCATCTGCCAATCCATAATAATGAATTCATAAGGTTTGTCCTGGGAATCAGCGGCTTCCACCAGAGAAATGCCTTCAGCACCCGAAATTGCTGAGGAAACATCAAAATCAAATGACAACAGGGCATGCTCTAAAATTTCGCGCGCCGATTGGTTGTCGTCTACAATAAGAACCCGCTTTCCTGCCAAGTTTTGTGAAGCGGCCAAAACGTTACGTTCCTTCTCAACTCCCTTTTTGAAAACGCCAGTAAAGATAAATCGGCTTCCCTTACCCGGTTCACTTTCTATCCAGATTTTACCGTCCATCAACTCAACCAGTTTTTTGGATATGGTAAGCCCGAGTCCGGTTCCGCCATATTTTCGGGTAGTGGAGGAATCGGCCTGACTGAATTCCTGGAAGAGTTTGCCAATTTGTTCCTCGGTGAGACCAATGCCCGTGTCTTTTACAGAGAACTCCAGTCGTACCTGATCTTTCATATCTTCTACGAGCTGGATTTTTACAACAATCTCTCCTTTCTCGGTAAATTTCACTGCGTTGTTGGTCAGGTTGGTCAATATCTGCCCCAAGCGCAGTGGGTCGCCCACAAGATAACGCGGCACCGAATGCTCAACATGAAACAAGACCTCCAAGCCTTTTTCCTGCGCTTTCAAGGTTGTCAGTGTGGCCAGATGATCCAAAACATCATCAAGGTGAAAATTTATGCTTTCTACATTAAGCTTTCCAGCTTCAATCTTTGAGAAATCTAGAATATCGTTGATGAGACTCAGCAATGCCTGGCTGGAGATTTGAATTTTGCTGATATAATTATGTTGCTTGGTCGTTAATTCAGTTTTCATCGCCAGATCGCTCATGCCTATGATGGCGTTCATCGGCGTACGAATTTCATGACTCATATTGGCTAGGAAATCACCTTTCGACTGACTCGCCGCTTCTGCTTCTTCCTGCGCAACTTTCAGTTCTTTTGTCCTGTCGTCAATCTTGGCCTCCAGGTTTCTCTTTTCCTCTTCCAACTCACCTTCAATTTTCTTTTGCTCGGTAATGTCTCGGGCTATGGTTGCCAGGGCAACAATTTCACCGTCTTCATCAAGCAAGCGGGACATCGTCAATAAAACAGGCATTTCTTTTTTATCTTTGGTCCAGCGCAGCCCCTCAACATTGCGCACCTCGTTGCCCTTGATGCATCCTTCATGCAGTTTCTTCGCAGTGTCCCGTTTTGCATCGGGCACCAGAATATGATGGAGTTTCCCAAGAAGCTCCTCGCGTGAATAACCATAAGTACGTTCTGCTTCAAGATTTACGTCAATAAGGTTTCCATCCAGGTCTTCGATGGTGATTGGATCTGAGGCATCCATGAATACCTTGGCAGTTCTGCTTTTTTCCTGGGTAACTTTAAGGATTTCCTGCAATCGCAATTGACTACGGGCAGAGTTGAGGGAGATAGCTATCCCTTCTGCTGAAACTCTGAGTAGCTCCAGTTGGCGCTCTGCAAACTCATCAGTTGAACCAAGGGCAAGAACACCCAATACCTCATTTTCATAAATCAGAGGGAAAATTAAAAAGTGTTCCGGTTTAATGATTCCAACCCCTGTATTGATATTCAGGCTGGTATTGTCATCCGTAGTATTGCTCAGCATGAGTTCTTTTTTTGATTTCGCGACCTGCCCAATCAGGCCTTCGCCCAATTGGAAGCTATCCTTTTTCTTGCTTTCATCGTTGAAGGCATAAGTCCCTGCCAGGTTGTAAGAATTACTTGTATCATTTTTGAAATAGAGAGAACTGGTTTGGGCGTTGAGATATTCTCCAAGAAATTCGAGAACGCTGTCCACCATCGGTTCGAGTTCTTTTTCATTTCTAAGCCGGTTTGCCAGTTCTGTTTGCCGGGTTTTGGTCCAGTCACTTTTCTCACTTTTTCCCCGGCTGTGCGGAGCTGTGTGACCATCTTGTTAACGGCCAAACTCAGCTGATCTTTTTCTCCGCGAACTTTTGTTTGCCGGTTCAAATCTCCATCGGCCACGGCGGCACACACTTCCGCCACTTCGCTCACAGAACCCACCATTTTTTTCATGGATTGGAGCAATTTCCCGGTTTCATCCTGGGATTCGATATCAATTTCAATGGATGTGTCTCCCACGGCCAGACTGTCAGAAACCTCAAGAGCCTGACTGATAGGCCTTGCAATACCACGGGAAATAAGAAAGGCCAGCCACAGTCCCAACGCTATGGCAGATAAGCTGGCAGTAATAACACTGAAGTTAGCTTCGGTTATGTCCGTCTTCATCCGGGCTTTCTGTGTAGCTCGCGCAGCTTCATTGGCAATGCGAGACTCTCGGGCGGCCTCAAGCATGGCTCTTTCCGAGCCTTTTTGTGCCTCATCCAGAGTTCTATAATTCTCCAAATTTATTTTGTAGTTGGAAATAGAGTCAACAACGTTATTGATTTGTGCCAGATTAAATGCTTCCTTAAAGCTGGATTTTAAATCTACGGAAAGACTTAAGATTTTTTTCAGATTCTCCAGTGCTAAATCAAAATCTTTATGGTTACGGCTTATAACGAAATTCTTTTCATCCTTGCGAGTATTCAGGAATAGCTTGATCATTCTGTTGGCACTATCCGCTTTGGTGAGCTTGCCATGAACTTTTATTTTTGTACTGGCCATAGCCTCGCCCAGTTGTTTTTTCTGGTCCTTACGCAAAGAAATGATTCTTTTTTCTATCTCTTCCTGTAATTGCAAAGATAGTTTTTTATCGTTGGTGTTTTTTAATTTTAGATATCGAGTAAACGTTATTTTATAATTCTCGCTTCTCTCTACGATTTCATCGGCCAGTTTCAGGTGATACCCCTGCGTGAATCGTCCTCTTAAATTTTTCGCGAGTGCGATCAATTCCGAGTTTAAAGTGCTCCATTTTTTGAATACTTTGGGGTTGTTTTTTTGCAGCAACTGTTCCCGGTACATGCTGCCCTTGAAGAGTATTTTAAACATACGGTTCGAGTCATCCGCCTTGGCCAGCCGATCATCAAGAAACAGGTCTCGATCCATCTGAATCTTTGCCAATTGAGATTTCTGGTCGGAGCGAATGGACTCGGCCTGTTTCAATGCATTCTGGCCAGCCTTCCTCATTTCCTTTACTGCGGTATTTTTCTGCCCCTCGAGCCTCACATAGGATTGAAAGGCATCATCATATTTACTGACAATTGTTTGGATTTTATCGATTTGTTCAATGTCTTCCTTGGTCTTGAAGCGTGAGCGTGTGGCTTGAATCTGGCTACGAATTTGCTGGATTTTATCTGAGACTTTTTTGGCGTAAACGGGGTCACCACGGAGAATGTAGTTTTTCTCTTCAATGCGGGCTTCAAGAATGCCTTTTACCAGACGGTTTACGTCATCAGCCTTGATGATACGGGTATCAAGCTTGTTGACCCCCTGGTAACCGAAATAACCCACCAGACTGGTTAAAATTAGAATTACTGCAAATGAACCTGTCAATTTTGAACGGATTGTCAAATCTTTAAGCATAAACTCGGTTCCCTCGTCTCAGACTAATATTTGGACAATCATTTTTACTTAGATATTAAATGTATGATGCCACTGAACCGAAAAATGGTCAACAGGTTAGACATGAATTTCCAGCCAGTTCGTTACAAGGATAAAGCGGGTAAAAACAAGAGTTTTTAAGCTGAAAATGGCTGTTGCCCTGCCTCACATATCAAGGGTATATGTCTTTTACATTAAGCAAGCTATCTGATATCTTGAGGAAATATAATTACCACTATTTTCTCTATAATTAAAATGGGCCGGATATGCCGTCCCCAGCCATTAATTAGCGCAAACTTTTTTCTATGAAAAAATCAGACTTCATTGGAACAATATTGCTTTTCAGTTTTTTTGCGGTGCTGCTTTTTTTTTAAACGCCGCCAGTTGAGAAAAAGCCGATAAAGGTGGGAATCATTCATTCCCTCTCAGGAAATATGTCTTTCAGCGAAAAACCTCTGGTACAGGGTCTTTAGCTGGCAGTTGAAGAAATTAATATTTGGGGTTTTGAATGAAGAAATATAACGGTGGCAGATTTGCATCCTCTTTTTTATGGACGGCCATTTTGTCTTGATTCTATTGCTTTCAGAGTCATCGGCGCAGGTCGGTGCGAAGGTAAATGTCGATAAAGATCGTTGGATCAGCATTGGTGGAGGATTGCGCACCAGCTTTGAATCCGTTGAAGATGCCTCGCCCAACAAAAAAAACAGGTCCAGCACTTTTGATTTTGAAAGTTTTCGCCTCTATATCAATTCGCAAGTTCATAAAGGAATTCAGTTTGAGTTTAATACACAGGGAGATTCCGGCGACAACCTTCGCGTTCTTGATGCTATAGCCAAGTTCAGGTTCTCCAATTACTTTAATGTTTGGGCGGGGCGACTCATTCCGCCAACCGGAAGAGCCAATCTTAGCGGGCCCTATTTTTTAAATGTTTTCGATTTCCCTTTTGCCGAGGCTTACCCCAGCCTGATTGTCGGAAGAGACGAGGGTGCCGTTTTTTGGGGCGTCATTGATAAAGGACGGCTTAAATATCAACTTGGTTTGTTTGAGGGGAAAACAGGAGGTTCCAACCAGGGGGACAGTCTTTTATATTCAGGTCGGCTGACTTATAACTTTTGGGATCCTGAACCCGCAATTTACTACAACAACAACACCTATTATGGCGAGTTGGATGTTCTTGCCATTGGCTTGGTGGGTATGTTTCAGGAAGACGGCGCGGGCACCGCTGCCAC
>JAESTE010000154.1 GCA_016763735.1 Nitrospinaceae bacterium
GAAAAAGATTCTCGAGATTATTACAACAAAAACAAGAGCAAGTTTGAAAGCCCGGAAAAAATTCGCGCCAGCATCATGCTTCTAAAATTCAATCCCTCAAAAGGCAAAGCCGGGGAACAGGCTGTCCTCAAAAAATTCGAATCGATTCTGGATCAGGTTAAAAACGGTACAGGCTTCGACGACATGGCAAAAAAACATTCACAAGATAGTCTGGCATCAAAGGGAGGGGATTTAGGATTTTTCACACGCAAGCAAATGCTTCCAGCATTCAGCAACCGTGCTTTTAAAATGAAAGTCGGAGAAATCAGCGAAATATTCCGCACAGGACACGGTTTTCACGTCCTCAAAGTCACCGATAAAAAACCCGGTGGACTCAGTCCCTTCGAAACAGAAAAGGCCAAAATCGAAAAATTCCTGACCAACAAAAAAGTTTCTCAAGCCACCCGCGACTACATCGAGACACTTAAAAAACAAGCCAAAATCAAAACCTACTTCTAGCCAGCGTGACGCTGGACTCTATGGGTCGGTGCACATAAGCTAAAACATAGTCAAGCCCTTAACCATAGGTACGTCAGCTTTACTTACCTCGTAAGAGGTCGAACCGCCACTGGTAATAGGTCGATTCCCGTCAAGCTAACAACACCGTCAAGCCCTTAACGATAGGTTCGTTGATGTTCCCCTAAAGACACCACCCCTTATCCAGAAGCTTGAAGGTGATGCTTTCGCAATAAAAAGACCTGACCTATTGGCCCCACGCCGAGTGGATTGGTGGTAAAAATCAGGATTTTATGGTAATCTTGTGCGCTTTATTCCCCCAAACCAACTACTTTTGATTGAGAGACTAGTGATATGAAAATTGGAGTTCCTAAAGAAATCCATGCGGGTGAAAAACGGGTAGCAACGACTCCCGAGGTCATTGGGCACCTTAAAAAACTCGGATTTGAAGTTCTTGTTGAAGCAGGTGCCGGAGCCGAAGCCCATTTTTCTGACGCGGCGTACAGCGAAGCCGGAGCAACGGTAGTCGATAACGCTAAATCTGTGTGGAAAGATAGCGATATTATTTTAAAAGTTCGCGGTCCTGAATTGAACGGCGAAGAGATAAACCTTCTAAAAGAAGGCCAGACTTTGATTTCGTTTCTCTGGCCGGCGCAAAATCCCGATCTACTAAAAAAATTAGCAGACAAAAAAGTTACCGCTATGGCAATGGACATGGTGCCACGTATATCACGTGCCCAGAAAATGGATGCCCTCAGTTCCATGGCAAATATTGCAGGTTACCGTGCTGTGGTAGAAGCCGCGCAAAATTTTGGTCGATTTTTCACGGGCCAGATTACAGCAGCGGGTAAGGTTCCTCCTGCCAAAGTCATGGTCATTGGTGCCGGTGTTGCTGGCCTTGCCGCGATTGGAACCGCAAAGAGTATGGGCGCGATCGTACGCGCATTCGATACTCGGCCGGAAGTTAAAGAACAAGTTGAAAGTATGGACGCAGAGTTTCTTGAACTCGAATTCGAAGAAGAGGGTTCCGGCACCGGCGGTTATGCAAAAGTAATGAGTAAAGAATTCATCGAAGCAGAAATGAAACTCTTTGCCGAACAAGCTAAGGAAGTAGACATCATTATTACCACGGCATTGATTCCCGGCAGACCTGCTCCGGAATTAATTAAGGAAGAAATGGTTATCTCCATGAAAGATGGCAGCGTCATTGTAGACCTTGCCGCCGAGCAGGGAGGTAACTGCAAATTGTCTGAAGCGGGGAAAATCGTCAAGGTCCACGGTGTTTCTGTTATTGGATACACCGATTTGCCGAGTCGCATGGCAACACAGGCCAGCCAATTATATGGTACGAATTTGCGTCATTTGTTGACAGACATGTGTAAAGAAAAAGACGGCAACGCCAAAGTCGATTTTGAAGACGAGGTCGTTCGTGGAGCCACGGCAGTGAAAGCAGGAGAAATTACTTTCCCGCCGCCAGCCCCGAAACTTTCGGCAGCACCTGCAAAACCGGTAGAGAAACCCGTCGAAGTAAAACCTGCCGAAGAAGAATCTTCGGTGATGGGCCCTCTCATCACATTTTGCTTGGGTGCTTTAGGGCTGTTTGGTTTGGGAGCAATTGCACCCGCCTCGTTCATGGCGCATTTCACGGTTTTTGTCTTAGCCTGTTTCGTTGGCTACATGATTATCTGGAATGTTTCGGCGGCTTTGCATACTCCGCTTATGAGTGTGACCAATGCCATCAGTAGCATCATTGTTATCGGTGCTATTTTACAAATCAGTTCAGGGAATCCGACAATCATGTGGGTAGCGGGATTCGCAGTGTTGATTACATCTATTAATATCGTAGGCGGATTCGCGGTAACGCGCCGCATGCTTGAAATGTTTCGCAAATAGGAGGCGAGAAGATGAGTGAAGGAATCATAACCGCCTCTTATGTTGGGGCAACAATTCTTTTTATTTTAGCATTAGGTGGATTGAGTAATCAGGAAACCGCAAGGCGCGGTAATGTTTATGGAATGATAGGTATGGCCGTGGCACTGATCGCCACGATATCGGGGGTAACAGGTAATCTGGGAATCCTGGTAGGCGGACTGGTTTTGGGTGGGACCATTGGCCTGATTCTGGCAAAACGTATACAAATGACGGAAATGCCTGAACTGGTCGCTATGCTGCACAGTTTGGTAGGGCTTGCTGCTGTATTGGTTGGGTTTGCAAATTTCATGGACCCTGAACGGTTAAGCCATTACACCGGTATTGAATTAACCATTCACGATATAGAAACCTATATCGGTATTCTCATCGGTGCTATTACCTTATCGGGTTCAGTCATTGCATTTGGGAAATTGAGCGGAAAAATTGGCGGTAACCCCATGTTACTGCCAGGGCGACATTTTTTAAATCTGCTTCTATTGCTGGGTTCTATAGGGTTGTGCGTTATGTTCGTCCAAGAATCAGCAGCAGGTGGCGGAACAATGCCATTGCTGATTATGACGGGCATTGCATTGTTGTTCGGAATTCATATGGTCATGGCAATCGGGGGTGCGGATATGCCCGTTGTTGTTTCCATGCTCAATAGTTATTCCGGTTGGGCTGCGGCGGCAACAGGGTTCATGCTCAACAACGATCTGCTCATCGTAACCGGTGCACTGGTAGGTAGTAGTGGTGCGATTCTGAGTTACATCATGTGTCGTGCCATGAACCGCAAGTTCATTGCCGTTATCGCAGGTGGATTCGGAACGACAAGTGGCGGCGGTGGCGGTGGTGCCTCTGTAGAAGATCAGGGTGAAGTTATTCAAATACATGCTCCAGAGGTCGCAGCTTTATTGACCGAAGCCAAAGAAGTTATGATCATTCCAGGTTATGGGATGGCTGTGGCGCAGGCTCAGCATATCGTCAATGAAATCACGAAAACGCTTCGATCTAAAAGGGTGAACGTGCGTTTCGGAATTCATCCTGTTGCAGGGAGAATGCCGGGACATATGAACGTTCTGTTGGCAGAAGCCAAAGTGCCATATGATATCGTATTTGAAATGGATGAAATCAATGACGACTTTCCGAAAATTGATGTTTCTATCGTTATCGGTGCGAACGACATTGTCAATCCATCTGCACAGACCGACCCAGACAGTCCTATCGCTGGCATGCCGGTTATGGAATGCTGGAAAGGCGAAACGACCATTGTTCTGAAACGCGGTATGGCAACCGGTTATGCGGGAGTACAAAACCCGTTGTTCTTTAAAGAAAATACTCGGATGCTGTTCGGCGATGCCAAAAAGAGCCTTGATGAGGTTTTCAAGAACCTGTAAATAAGACTCCGTAACCCAAAAATGTTGGATCGCTTCCTGAACTTCTACACACTCTGTGTGTAAATCTTTTTCGGATGGATGAACCAAAAGGGCTTTATCCACTTCGCCGTCAAAGCCTTCAGGCAAAATCCTGGCGACACGTTTGTAGACGGTAATGAGGGATTTAAAACCGGCCTTTTTAGAAAATTC
>JAESTE010000155.1 GCA_016763735.1 Nitrospinaceae bacterium
CCCATAACAGATGCCGCAAAAAAGAATGCGAATATACCTAATGCCCATTTAAAAAATTTTCTCAAAAGTGACCTTTCCGACCGGGGAGGAATTATATGCTCAAGCCCGGCCTCTATCGAGGCCGGGTTTTCGCGTTTATTCTTCTTTAAAAACTTCCATATCTACTTGTTCCTTTTCGATTTCGGAAAGGTCCAAGTTTTCGGTATGAGCTTTGATGCTCAAGGCAATTTTTTTGTTAGCGATATCTACCTTGATCACTTTTGCTTTGATCTCATCATCGATTTTCACAGCTTCTTCAGGATCGGTGATTTTTTCAGAACTCAATTGTGAGACATGAATCAAACCTTCAAGCCCATCGCCAAACTCAGCAAAGGCACCAAAGCTTGTTACTTTGATTATTGTTCCTGTAACTTCTGTTCCGATCGGATAGCTTCCTGCAATTTTATCCCATGGGTCCGGTAGCAATTGTTTAACACCGAGGGAAATTCTGCAATTGTCTTTATCGATGCTGAGAACGACTGAGGCAATCCGGTCTTTTTTCTTCAACGCTTCAGAAGGATGCTTGATTTTTTTCCAGCTCAGGTCAGAGATATGGATCAATCCGTCAACGCCATCTTCCAATTCTACAAATGCACCAAAGTCGGTCAGGTTTCTTACGGTACCTTCAACCTCGGTGCCAATGGGATATTTATCTTCAATTTTATCCCAAGGGTTCGGCTCAATTTGTTTCATGCCCAGTGAGATGCGTTTTTTCTCTTTGTCCAAGGTGAGGACAAGAGCTTCCACTTCATCACCGATAGCAACCATTTTACTTGGATGTTTGACGTGCCGACTCCAACTCATCTCTGAGATATGCACGAGACCTTCGATGCCCTTTTCCAGTTCGACAAAAACGCCGTAGTCTGTGATGCTGACCACTTTGCCTTTAATTCTTGTCTCCACTGGGAACTTGGAATCCACATCAACCCATGGATCGGGACTGGTTTGTTTGAGCCCCAACGAAACGCGTTCTTTCTCTTTATCGTATTTAAGAATCATTACCGTTACCTTGTCACCAATCGAAAACATTTCGGAAGGATGGTTGACCCGGCCCCAGGACATATCGGTAATGTGGAGCAATCCGTCAATTCCGCCGAGGTCGATGAACACGCCATATTCGGTAATATTTTTAACAATTCCTTCAATGAGGTTGCCTTCGCCCATTTTCTCAAGCGTGCCACTGCGAATCTGTTTGCGTTGTTCTTCCAGAAGAATTCTGCGAGAGAGAACAATGTTGCCGCGCTTTTTGTTCATCTTGATGATTTTCATATCGAACTTTTCGCTGATCAGTTTTTCCAGATTGCGAATGGGGCGAAGGTCGATTTGTGATCCAGGCAAAAAGGCTTTGAGTCCGATATCGACTGTGAGTCCGCCTTTTGCCTTCGCTATTACGGTACCCTGGATGATTTCATCGGCTTCGTAAGTTTTAACCAGATCATCCCAAATTTTAATTTTATTGGCTTTTTCTTTTGAGAGAACGACATTGCCATCGTTGTCTTCCACCTTTTCCAGGTAGACTTCTACTTCGTCACCAACCTGCAGGTTTTTTCCGCTTTCAGGAAACTCGGAAAGAGAAACCATTCCCTCTGATTTAAAACCCACATCAACTGTGGCGAGCCCCTTGGAAATAGCGATGACCTTTCCCATAATAATTTGGGAGGCCTTAAACCGACCGAGACTCTCGTTAAAATATTTCTCCATTTCCTGATAGACGGCTTCTTCACTAGCTGTCAGACCTTCCGCCTCGGACTTATCATCCGCGTCCATTTTCGCTAAAAGCTCTTTGGGTATTTTCATGACCTGCTGATTCTCACTTTCTATAGGGTTATTAAATAATTTCAGTTATCTTTTTTTAAATTTATTTGCTCCATAACCTTGTCAATGACTTCTTCAATAGCAAATTTTGTAGTGTCGATTTTTATGGCATCCTCTGCCGGGCAAAGGGGTGAAATGGCACGGGTTCTATCTTCGTGATCTCTTTGTTTTATCTCTGCAATGATATTTTCCAGGTCAACATCCAGATTTTTTTCTTTCAATTCCAGATATCGTCTTTTACCGCGCTCTTCTGCATCTGCATCCATAAAGAATTTCAACTCCGCATTCGGGAACACCTGGGTACCAATATCACGGCCGTCCATCACTACGTTTCCCGACTTGCCGATCTCCTGCTGTTTAGCAACGAGAATTTCCCGAACTCTTTTCTGCGCTGCGACTTTTGCGGCACCTCTCCCAACGACTTCATTTTTTAGCAAGCCGGTGGCATTTTCTCCGTTGACCTTTACTTGCTGTCCTGCCGGGTCGGCTACAAATTCAATTTTCAATTGTGCTACCCATTGGCCCACAGCATTTTCATCGCTCAGATCAATGTCCTTTTTTTCTGCAGACCAGGCAACCGCCCGATACATTGCGCCAGTATCGATATAGCGGTAGTTGAGCTTCTTTGCTATAAATTTAGCGACCGTACTTTTACCACTGCCTGCCGGTCCGTCTATCGCGATGATCATTGTGTTAAATTACTTTCAGTCGGTATTTGTTAGCAGCAGCAAAAGCTTCCTGTAAAGCCTGCCCATCCTTTTTCTCGATCACATCTCGTATCTCGCTCAATGTTTTCTGAAACCGATCTATCAAGTCCAGCGAATGCGTTTGATTCGAGAGACAGATATCACGCCACATCACCGGATCGCCAGATGCTATCCGGGTGATGTCTTTCAATCCTGCTCCTGAATAGGCAGTGACCTCATGGTCCTGTTTGGTGCGCAAAGCTCCGAGAGTGTTCATCAACGCATAAGCGACGATATGAGGTAGATGACTCACCGCACCAAAAACAAAATCGTGTTCGTCTGCATCGAGTATTAGCGTGTCCATACCCACCGATTCCCAAAGCGCACCGACTTTTTCTAAAGCATGAGTATCGGTTTTTGGTGTTGGCGTTAAAATACATTTCGCATTAAGATACAAATCTTCCCGCGAAGCTTCCAAGCCCGACTTCTCACCGCCGGCAATGGGATGCGAACCCACAAAGAAAACTCCCTCTGGCATCAAGTTGTCTGCTTCGTGAACCAGCGGCCCTTTCACCGAACCTACATCGGTGATCACAGCACCCGGTTTTAGATGTGGCAATAAACTCTCGATCAATGGAACGATACGAGATACAGGCGTACAAAGAACTATCAGGTCAGCATCTTTTACGGAATCTGCCAGGTCAGCGGCGCAACGATCAATAACACCGAGAGACTTGGCTTTTTCCAGGTTTTCGCGATTGCGACCGAACCCTGAGATTTCTTCAACAAGACTGTATTTGCGACAGGCCTTAGCCAATGAAGCTCCCAAAAGGCCAACACCAATGATGGTCATTTTTTCAAATAACTTCATGCCTGTTTCAACCCCTGTTCAGGATAAGAACCCAGAACCCGTAAAAATAGAGTCCGCTTACCGAGTGTTTTTAAAACACGTTCCACGACTTTGTCATCCACATGGCCTAGAAAATCAACATAAAACAGGTATTCCCAAGGCTTATTGCGTAACGGCCGCGATTGAATTTTAGTCAGGCTGATATTATTTTTGGCGAACAGTTGCAGAGTTGTTAATAACGAACCTGCTTCATCGGCAATGGAAAACATAATGGACGTCTTATTCTTTTTGGCTCTTTTAGCCTGATCTTTACTGATCACCAAAAACCGCGTGTAATTTTCAGCACGATCCTGAATATTTTTAGCGATTACTTTTAGTCCGTGGACCTCAGCCGCTAATTGCCCCGCTATGGCGGCTGAATTCTTTTCCCGTTTTGCAAGCTCCGCCGCTTGAGCAGTGCTCGAAGCTGGAATTTGCTCGACACCTGGAAGATTGCGGCTCAACCAATTACGACTTTGTGCCAACGGTTGAGGATGAGAATAGACGGTCTTTATTTTCTTTTGATCTTTGGTGCTTGATAACAAGAACAGGGAAATAGCCAACTGCGCCTCATCACAAATATGTAGCGGCGAATCAACAAAACAGTCGAGCGTCCGGTTGATGACGCCTTCAATGGAATTTTCTACAGGAACCACGCCATAATCTGAATTGCCGAGTTCGACTTCAGAAAAAACGCTTTCGATGTTGGAGCAGGGATTAAACTTGCAGGATTGACCGAAATGCTTGATCGCAACTTGATGACTGAACGTGGTTTCCGGACCTAGAAAAGCAATTTTCAGAGGCTTTTCCAAAGCCAGTGTGGCAGAAAAAATTTCACGGAAAATGAAATTGACGGATGAAGGAGGAAACGGACCTTTGCTCTGGTCGTTCAACCGATCGAGAATGTCACGCTCACGCTGGGGAACATGAAAATGAATCATCTTCCCCTGGCGGGACTTCTCTTCACCTATTTTTTGGGCCAAAAGGCCACGACGGTTGATCAGCTTCAAAAGCTGGTCATCTATATTGTCAATCTGCTGGCGCAGATCGTCTAGCTTGGACAAAAAACGTGTACCACCTTTACTTAGATTTCCCGCAACCACTTAAGATGTATGGGATTCCTTGATCATTTCATAATTCCCCCCTAAAATGCAAGAATATTCTTAAAGAAAACCCTGAATCTAAGGAGTTTTCTCTATTTTAGCAACAAAGGAGGTCATTGAAATGATTTTGCTGGAATTCAGTATGAGTCCCATGGACAAAGGGGAAAGTGTAAGTGATCAGGTTAGCCGATCGTTAAAAATTATCGACGACAGTGGGGTGCCCTACCGATTGAATCCGATGGGGACGGTATTGGAAGGCGAGTTCGGTGAAGTCATGGGTGTGGTCAAACAATGTTATGAAACCATGCGGTCGGACTGCAAACGCATCACCTGCGGTATCAAGATCGATTATCGCGAAGGCAAATCAGGAAGACTGGAATCGAAAATTGCCTCCATCGAAAATAAACTGGGCAAAGAAGTGAGGAAATAAGTTCTACTCCAAAAACATAGACGCAACGTTCCTGATTAAGAATTCCTGTTGACGTATTCCTAAAAAAGGAATAGCATAAAAGATGATTAAAAGTTTCCGTTGCAAGGATACAGACCGCCTGTTTCAAGATTGCCCCGTTTCCCGTTTTCGCAGTATCGAAAGAGCTGCCCGGAGAAAACTTGAAATCCTTGAGGCCGCCATGGATCTAAATGATTTACGGCAACCACCCGGCAATAGATTAGAAGCACTAAAGGGGAACCGAAAAGGCCAATTCAGTATCCGCATTAATGATCAATGGCGGGTTTGCTTCAGGTGGGAAGAAGGTCACGCGCATGAAGTAGAAATAGTCGATTACCATTAAAATGGGTATTTAAATTATGAAAAAAAAACTGGAACCAATCACACCCGGAGAAGTTTTACAGAAAGAGTTTATGCTGCCCCTGGGCATCAGCCAGAACAAACTAGCTCGTGATCTGGATGTGCCTGTTGCTCGAATCAATGATATTATCCATTCCCGACGAGGAATTACCGCCAACTCTGCCCTCAGACTTGGAAAATATTTTAAAACTACTGCCGAATTTTGGATAAATTTACAGTCTCGCTACGACCTGAAAATAGCAAGGCGCGATGAATGGCCCGCTGTCGAAAAAAATATCCGGCCCCTTGCACAAAGTCCTTCAAGTTAGGCTAAATACCTTTTTTAGCCACAGATGAGAACAGATAAAATTTTATCCATGCGATGGATTACCATTTTGCAAACCGTTACCCACTTCTCGTCATTGCGAAGAGCCGAAGGTGATGTGGCAATCCAGAACAGATAATTAAGAACGATCTTTTAAAAAAATTACCTACAAATAAAGTAGAACTTTAGTAAGTTTGGATCGTCGCGCTCCCTCCGGTCACTCGCGATGACGTGCGGAGAATTTGATAGCTAAAGCAATTTATCTTTTATTGTTCCAGTGTCCTTAGTTTTACTAAAAATTTATGAGCGGGCTCAAAAGCATTGGTGGGCCTTATGTCATAAGGACCGCCAATCAGATGCTCATGCATAATATTTACTGCATCCCCCAGCACTTTGAAAAACTCTTTATCTTCTCCTTCAACAAAGCCTCCTAATGTTTCTCCCGTAAAATGAGCCTCACAATCAGCATGTGCGATAATTTTGTTTCTTGCCGAAACAATCTTTTCCCTAAAAGTATTCAACTGATTTGCTTTGCCATCTAGCTGATCTTTGATTTCGGTCGGCCAATCAATGGTCTCTAATAAGTTGTTGATTGTAAGATTTTCTTTTTTTTCTTTTTTTACCACTGTAAATGCAGGATCGGTGAGGCTGCATATTTGAAGATTTGAGTAAGCCCTAAGGATGTGATTGAGATCCCAAAAAAATTGGTGCGAAATTTTTTCAAAAAGCTTCCGGTCACTTTCCTTTTCTTCAAAAAGCACCTTTTGGTGCGTAAATGCGCAATACGCCAAAACACATTTATCAATAAATGCATTTAGTTTTCTCTGGTCAGCTGTCAGGTTGTTGTCTTGATCTTTCATCGGTGTCCATCCGTGTCTATCTGTGGTTTCATATCCATCAATTTCCGCCTAATGTAATCCACAACAGCATGGATTTCATCTGCGGTCAGCCGTGACTTCCAAGACATCATGGCGGTGCCTTTTCTTCCCTCCGTGACCGATCGGGTCATTCGTTCTTCTGTCAGTTGCTGTTTGGATTTTTCTGAGGTGAAATTTTTTGGAGGCGGATTCAACACATTCGCGGCAAAGGTTTTGCCATCGCCCTTGTTTCCGTGGCAGGCCTTGCAATGTTTGAAGAAAATGTCGCGCCCGGTTTCAGAATCAACAGGATCGGCAAAAGCAATTGAGGAAGAAAACAAACACACAAGCAAACCAAGACACCAGTTATTCAATATAATCAACCCCCCTCATTCCCCCCTTATCAGGGGGGAGTTTTATCAAACCAACACTATTTCTTGAAGCGAAACGGTAATCGTTCGCCTTAAAACGCTCTGCCCCATTGCCAGCGGCGGCTCGCCGCCCTCTACCGAGGGCAGGAATGTTAAGACAATTACAGCTAAAGGCTTTTCGATGCTCTTTCGCTTTTTGGGTTTTGACCTTTTGGCCCCACGCCGAGTGGCTAGGGAACGTCTTCGAGTTTTTCGATCATTAATATTTCGATCATATTTGCTTTGAATCGGCTCATTAATTTTTGAAATGTTACCCTTTGGTCTTTTAAGGAAACATAGAAAACGTCAATCCCCCTATCCCCTTGAGTGGATATTTTAGCCCGGTGGATGAGAATGCCAAAATCAGCAAACACGGATGCGATTTTATATAGCATTCCCAAATGATCGCGAGCCTCAACACGAATAACAGTAAAAGTGTCTGCCGTTTCCCTTTCCACTTGAACTCGTGGAACGATGGCCTCATGGGAACCTTTTTGTTCTCCTGCATAGCGAGTGCGGGATCGCATCATTTTTTGCAGACTGGTTTTCTTTGAGAACAACTCTGCCAAGTTGAGTTTGATTTCTTTCCAGATTTCAAAATTGTCTCCTGTGGTGATCTCGTTTTCTTCAACCTGGACCGAGACTATGACATATCCGTCTTTTTTTAAGTAGATATGGGCTCCCAGTATATTCAGGCTTTTTGCTGTTAACGCGCCCACCAGTTTTTTAAACGACTCCTGCCCGGAAACACAAGATAGTGTGAGGTTGTGGAATTTTCCTTCTTCATTGAATTCGTGATGCAATATGAAAGGCTTGTCTTTCAGTGAACGAATCAACCTTATATGCAATGCCACTTCCTCAGAATGCGCTACCATCAGATAATCTTCTGGCATAAGACGAAGGTGGGCCTCAATGTCCGCAACGGGAAGCTCGCGGTGCAGGGCTTTGAAAACGCCAACCCTTGTTGCTTGTGGATGTTGATCCAGCGATTCAGGGTTATGGAGATATTTTAAAGTGCGCTCGTAAAGCTCGAAGAGCAAAAGTTTTTTCCAGGCCGTTTAAGTTCCCGGTGCGACAGCACGCAACTCGGCATAACTGAGCAGATACAATGCCGCAAGTCGTTCTGGGCTGGTCACTGTTTTAGCGAATTTCTGAATTATTTTTGGTTGATGGATATCCTGATACAAAGCGGTTTCGATCATCGTGTAAATATTTTTTATTAAAAATTCCAGCAGTTCTTTTTCATCTGCTTTCAGGTGCAGTCTGTCGCCGATGAACTTTAAAAATCCGGTCAGCCCAGATTCTCCATCCATACCGGAGAGGGTTCCTGCAGACTGCAAAAGCGCGGCGAATTTCAAAGTCTTTTTATTCGGATACTCTTTGTAGATTGTGGTTAAATCGGCGGGGTTACTCAGGGTCGATGATGCCATTTCTTCCAGAAACCGGATGATGCGCAGCGAATGCTCATCGGCTGTGTAGTGGTGATAGAAATCGTGGTTGACCTTGCAATGCGCCAGCCCGAATTCTGGCAAAGGGATAAACTTAGACGCTCTTCTTTGGTAAGAAGTAAGATTATCTGGGTTCCTTATCATGAGTTGCATTGTATGAAAAGTGCACCTTCTAATATCAC
>JAESTE010000156.1 GCA_016763735.1 Nitrospinaceae bacterium
GGCTAGGGCGAATATCTCTGCTTCCAGCTGCCCGCTCACCGTGAGATAGGCGGGCTTCCCGAAGAAATCTTCCTCACTGTTGATAACCAGATAGTCATCCAGATCACCAACGATGCCTTTAACTTCCACATGGTCTTTTTGTCCGATCACAACAGGAAAATAACCTTTGGAGACCAACGATTTTATCGTTTGGTGTACCCTCATTACCAAGGGGCAACTAGCGTCATAAACAATAAACCCTGCGTCTTGTAGTCGTTGTTTTGTTTTTTCAGCCGCACCATGGGCTGTGATCATTACTTTTTTAGTTTTAATTTTGTCTATATCTTCAATTCCGGGTACCAGGGATACGCCGTTTTGTTTTAAGGAATCACTGACTTGCGGATTGTGAACCAGTTGCCCCACAATAGTTAATTCATTGTTGAATTCGGGGGACATAGCAAGATTGATGGCATCCTGAACTCCAAAACAGGTACCCATTGCACTAGCGAGTGAGACTTTCATTTATATTTTTCCTTTAAGGTATGCTTAAAAATACTATGCAATAACAAATCATAGCAAACTGTTGCAAGGTTTTAAATAAAAAATACCTTCAGCTATTTTACAAGGAGGTTTTTTATAAATTGCCAACTGGTTTGGCGACCAATATCAGCAATGGATTCCGTCAGGGGTATATTTTTTGGGCATACCTCAACGCAAACCTGCGCATTGCCACAATCGGTGATCCCGCCTTCTCCCATAACCGCATCGAGTCTTTCCTCTTTATTCATGCTTCCCGCTGGATGCAGGTTGAAAAGCCTGACCTGATTGAAAGTTGCGGCTCCCATGAATGAATTGGTCAGGCTGAATTGCGGGCAAGCCTCAATGCAACAACCGCAAGTCATGCATTCGGACATGACATAACGTTTGGCGCGATCCGAGTCCGGCATTATAGCTCCCTCGCCGATATCATGGGACCCATCAATATCAATCCATGCTTTGACCTTTTTTAGGTTTTCAAACATTCGGCTGCGGTTGACTTGCAAATCGCGTACAACCGGAAACTTTGACATGGGTTCCAAGGCAATGGGTTGTTCAAGGTTGTCTATAAGTGCGGTGCAAGCCTGTCGAACTTTTCCATTGATGACCATGGTGCAGGAACCACAAACCTCCTCGAGGCAATTACAATCCCAGGTGACCGGGGCAACCGTTTTGCCTGCTTTGGTGGTCGGGTTTTTCTGGATTTCCATAAGACAGGAAATGATATTTGCAAACGGTTTGTATGGCACTTGAAAGTTCTGCCAGTAAGATGGCGAACCCGGCTTGTCCTGTCGTTTGATCTTAAAGGTGATTTTTTTATCTGTCATGGTTTTATGAATGACTTCGCCGTCTAGCGGCAAGGCCACGCCTTTTTTTGGGTGACGACCTTTACTTGCGGCAGTTCGCCGCCTCAATCATATTTTCTCGGTCGTGGTGTTATTAATGAAGTGTCTACTTCATCATAAGTAATGTCCGGTTGATTGTCTTTAAACTGCGCCACTGTGGTTTTTAACCATTTTATATTGTTTTCTTCGAAACGTTTCATATAGTCCAGGTGACCTGCTGGAAACTTGTCTTCTGAAATATCTCCATACTGTTTTTGCTCAAGGTATTCTATATATTCGTGAGGATCAAAATCCTTCGGCTGATTCAAATCGAAATCGGGTTTGTAATGGCTGCCGCGAAACTCGTCTCGCAGTAAAGCGCCTTTGGTAATGATTTTAGATAGATGGATCATGCAGAATAGCTGGTTGATGAAACTCGGAGAAGGGTTAGCCCAGTCACTCGTATCTAGACATTTCACATCTTTGAAACGTGTCTCAATATCGTTGATTTCATCGGTCGCTTTTTCAAGAGATTTGTTATCGCGCACGATGAGCACATTGGCCAGCATGACTTCCCCCAACTCCTGATGCAATTGGTAGGGGTTTTCACGGCCATTCATTTTCTTGATTTCTTTGAAGCGGGTTTTCCAGTGATTGCGTGCATCATCGAATACGGTAGAGGGGATGTCATCGACTGATTTTTCCAGTGAGTCGGTATAATTCATAATCCCTCGTGCCATCATCAGTCCCGTATAGATACAGCTCAATAGTGAATTAGCTCCCAGCCTGTTGGCACCGTGATACTGGTAGTCCGCTTCACCTGCCGCAAAAAGTCCTGTGATGGAAGTCATCTGATTGCGAGGTGAGCCGTGATCGATCAAACCATTTTGGTCGGGGCCATAATCGGTCCACAGTCCTCCCATGGAGTAATGCACCGCCGGAAAAATTTTCATCGGATGGTCACGCGGATCGACACCGGTGAACTTGGTGTAGATATCCATGATTCCGCCGAGTCGGTTGTCAAGAAACTCTCTCGATTTATGTGTCAGATCGAGGTAGACCATCGGGTCGCCATCGACACCCATGTTCTGGTTATAAACGATGTCATAAATTTCACGGCTTGCAACATCTCTGGGAACCAGATTTTTAAACAGTGGATATTTTTCTTCCAGAAAATAAAACCGTTCGTTTTGGGGGATTTTATTCGGATCGCGCCTGTCATCTGCCTTTCGTGGTACCCAGATTCTTCCGCCTTCGCCGCGAGCCGATTCACTCATCAGCCTTAGCTTGTCTTGTCCAGGAATAGCGGTCGGATGAATCTGGATAAATTCTCCATTGGCATACTTGGCTCCCTGCAAATAGGCGGTGGTAGCCGCCGCCCCGGTATTGACCACCGAGTTGGTGGAGCGTCCATAAACTTGACCCGGCCCACCAGTAGCAAGAACCACTGCATCGGCTGGCAGGGTATAGATTTCATCGGTTTTCAGGTCATGAATCACGGCTCCTCGACAAATGCCATCCGAGTCGAGTACCGCACCCAGATATTCGTGCCATTCCAAGGCTGTCGCGTTTCCATCATGGATGTTGCTCCGCACCTGTTCATCAAGAGCGTAAACCAGTTGTTGTCCGGTGGTAGCCCCTGCAAAAGCGGTGCGGTTGTACAGAGTGCCACCGAACCGACGGAAATCCAGATGCCCTTCACCGGTGCGGTTGAAGGCGACGCCCATGCGATCCATCAAGTGAATTATGGCAGGTGCTTGAAAACACATATCGCGAACCAAAGGTTGATGCGCCAGAAAGTCGCCCCCCTCAATCGTGTCGTAAAAATGTTTTTCTGGAGAATCGCCTTCGTTTTTTGCATCGATGGCAGCATTGATCCCACCCTGTGCGCAAACGGAGTGTGACCGCTTTAAAGATTGATACGACACAACGGTGACTTCTCCATTGCGCTCGCAAAACTTCATGGCCAAGGCCAGCCCGGCAAGTCCGCCGCCTATGATTACAATTTTTTTCTTGCGGTTCATCATAATATTAACCCGTTGCTTCTACGGAAACTGGATTCATGTTGAATTCGAGAACCGTTGCGAGACCGAGAAATGTTAATCCTAATCCCATAGCGGCGAATACGATCGCGCCGTTCCGTTGCGCATTTTTTCCAATCAGGATTCCCCAAGAGACACAAAATCCCCAAACCCCGTTGCTGAAATGAAAAGTCGCTGAGACAATGCCTATGGTGTAAATCAAGATTCCCTGCCAAGTCTGAAATTCTCCGTTGAGAATATCTATTAAAAAGGGCGCGGCTTCAAAATAGTGTTTGCCTTCCCACAACTTGGCACCGACCGTCGTTCCCATATGATAAATCAGGAATAAAAATGTGATCGCTCCCGTTAAACGTTGCATCGTGTAAAGCCAGTTGCGCTGATATCGGTAACGGAACATGTTGGTTTTTCCAACATGAATAATATAAAAGCCCATTAGTGAATGAAATAGCAACGGAATATAAATGAAGCCAATTTCGATCAGTATCAGGAAAGGCAAATTGTTGAGAGCATCGATGGCCAACTGAAAAGGCCAGACTCCAACCGTTCGCAAGGAATTAATAGATAAATGGATAACAAGAAATGCTCCGACTGGGACAATCCCTGTAAGGGAGTGGAGCTTTAAAAGAATGTAATGGATTTCGTCTTTAGCCGGTTTTGTCATAGAAGATGATATCTAATAGTGTTAGCTATAGAATAAACAGGAAAATCCATATACGGGTACTATTCTTGCGTAAATTCAGATATCCTACAAGGATAATATATGAAAAAAGGCCTTTTATGGGAGTTATTTAGGGGGGAAGTTATTAGAAATCCGATTCCAAGAACGGACGTTGCTTGAAGTCTGGATTGATTGGTTTGTCCTGTGTGCTGATTCTCAAATGAGTAGGATCTTGTACAAACAGATCAACAAAGCCGCATCTGCCACAGACGCTAGGCTGTAACGGAACGTTTTTTTCTATACCGTGGTCCTGCCGGACAACAACCACCAGATCCATTGTGTTTCTGTTCCTGAGGCCGATGTCGCCTTTGAGAATACTTTTTTCCCCGCATTTACTGCAGGTATCCCGGTTGTCGGTCATGCCGGGGCTCCTTTACTTTGTTAAACTACCAATTTTTTATGAACCACAAGAACTATTGTAGCATAACAAAGTAATTTAACCCATGGTCGCTTCGAATGCGCTTTCTGGAACATGCAGACGACGGATCAAATCTTCGGCTTCGTGCATCAATTCCATTTCTTCATTAACCCGTTCACGTAATTCCTTACCTGCATGAAAACTCAGTTTGCGTCGAACTGGCAAATGAATCACTTCTCCCGTCAATGGTTTTTTCGCTACACGGGCCTTGTACTCATTAACTTTGAAAGATCCAAATCCCTGCACTACCACACGTCCGTCCTTTGCTAGAGTATCCATAATGGAATCTAGAAAAGCGGTAAGATAGGTGTCTGCGTCTTTCTTCGTAACTTTCATTCTGTATGCGAGCTTGTCTACTAATTGTACTCGTGTCATGATCCCTCCCACTAATGTAAGCAGTTAAAGAATGTTACAATTGGGTTAAAGCAAAAACCGGGCCAAATTTATTTATTTCTTTTAAGCTCAATTTTTTCATATGTTTAGTTAAAATCATGCAAAACTTCTGGGTGCTGGGGAAGTATAATAAATAGTAAAAGTGTTAACTTATGTGCACAGTATAAAGGTCGGTTAACCAAAGGATTTCAGCCGTTTTATTGGGGGTTTTTTTGCATAAATGAATGGGATTAAATCGTGACATATAACAAGATTCTGGTTTATTTAACGCATCCACATGTGGATGTCTGGAACTTCAAGTCCGAGCATATGGCTCTGTTACAGTCTCTCCTTCCAGGGACTGCGGTACAGGTGTGTACAAATGCAAAAGAGTTTAAAGATAAGCTGCCGGAAGCAGATGCCGTGATCGTTTGGGTTTTCAAGGAAGAGTGGCTGGAAAACGCACCGAAGCTAAAACTCATTGCCACGCCAGCAGCGGGAAATGACTGGATTTCCTGCAGCCACCAGCGAATTTAAAACTTTCGTTTGGCGGGTTTCATGGGCTGATGATAGCGGAAAGCGTTATTGGCGCGATGCTGCATTTCCTGAAAGCGTTTCCATTATCAATGAAGATGCAGGGGAAGAAAAAATGGGCGCGTATAAAAATTTCAAAAAAGCAGCAATCTCTTTATAAGGCTCGGGTTACTATTTTAGGATTTGGTAAAATTGGCAATGCCTTGGGCAGATTATTAAAACCCTTCGGTTGCAAAATAACAGGTATCAAACGTACCGAAATGGCGGCGCCCGATTATTTTGATGAGCAGGATAAAATTCTAACCTTCGAGAACCTGAAATCGGCATTGCAGGAAACCGATCATTTAATTTGTGCACTGCCCGGTGGGCCGGAGACCTACGAAATCCTACAGTCCATCCATTTCAAAAATATGCCGAAGACCTCGTATTTTTATAATGTGGGACGTGGGAATATTTATAAAGAATCTGATTTAGTAGAAGCCTTGCAAGGCGGAGAAATTTCCGGCGCGTATCTGGATGTTTTTGGCAAAGAACCTTTATCTGAATTTTCCAGGCTATGGGGGTTGGGCAATGTCCTTATCCAACCGCATATTTCCGCCGCCTCGCCACAATATCTGGAGCTGTTTGTTGAAGAACTGGCGGGAAAAATTAATGCAGGGGAGTTTGATTGATATTCAATAACTTTCTCCAGATAAGGGGCTACATATCGGAAATAGCTTTTATTATTAGCCTCCCCCTGTTAAGGGGGACTGAGGGGGTTGCTTTAGGTTTTCAATATTCTTCTTCAATTCCTCATAAACTCCACTTATGTTATTCATGACCTCTTCGTTGGTATAACGGATCACTGTAATACCTAGATCATTAAGTCGTTTCGTTCTCTTTTGGTCATAAATTTTTTGTTCTGCATGGCTATCTCCATCGATTTCAATGGCAAGCAACACTTCACTACAATAAAAATCTACGATGTATTGGCCTAAAGGTTTCTGACGGGAGAATTTTAGTCCTTGAAGCTTTTTGCCTTGCAGGATTTCTAACCAGATATTTTTTTCGGCGGGGGTGGGCGATTTTCGATTCTCGCGGGCCTTTTTGGTGAGCGTCTGCTTGTAAGGGATAAATACCAATTTATTAAGAACCCCCCTCAGTCCCCCCTTGTCAGGGGGGAGGTTTTAATCGTCGTTGTTTTCTTTTAGAAATGGATTGGGAGAGCCACTTTCCAGTTCTTCTGCACGGGCCTGTGTTCTCCAAACTATATTCATTATATCTTTGATTCTATCGGTAAAGGGTTTAGCGTCTTTCCCGAACTTTCCAATAACTACGCCTGCATCCCCTACGAAACCCCAGAAACGATGGTGTTCTCAACCGGTCAACGCAACACTATAATCTTAAATAAAAAGATGGAGTGTTGTAAATGTCATACA
>JAESTE010000157.1 GCA_016763735.1 Nitrospinaceae bacterium
CAGGTGAGCGTAGTGATAATAGGCTTTAAAGAAGTGGAAGGAGTTGATTACATCTCCATATGCTTCTAGCGCTTTTTCATCTTTTCCGCCTAAGCGGTAGCACTCAGCAAGTCCAAAAATAGCATTGCCGTAGTCATATTTTTTGTCGATAGTTGTTAGTTTTTCTAATACGGTAGCGCCTTCATCGAATTTCCCCATACCATGCAAACATTTTGCAAGGCCGTATCTTGCCTCCAGCATTTCTGGATCACGTTGGATGGCTTCTTCAAAGTTAGGAATGCCCGCTTCAAAGTTTTTCTGTTCTATATAGACCTGCCCTAGTTTTTCGTAGTGGTAGGCTTTATTAAATTGTTTGATCAGTTCTTTGAGCTGTAGAGTTTCTTCTGTTTCGAGTTCCTTTTTCACGGGTTTGGCAAAAGGAATGAGTGTGCCGAGTACTCCACTGCTGCCCTTGCTACCACCGGGACTGGTACTGCTGGCTCGATTTTTAATGGCGAAAAAATAGGCTACCGCACCAATAGGAGGGAGCAGAATTATAATGATTATCCAGACAAAATGTTCGCGTCTTTGTATACAGTCCAGAACCATCCACAGCATGAATCCGGCTGCTAAGTAGTTAAATATTTCTTGCAATTCAACCTCTGTTATTTTTTAGGGACAATAAAAGCATGTTGCCCGGATTTGAAATCAGGAACCGTCAACCACCTTATTGGCGGCATCGAGGAGTAATACTTTTGGCTGATGGGATTCCTTATCAGTATCTATATTACCATAAGCTGCAACAATGATGCGATCATTTATCTGCGCCAGCCGCGCCGCAGCTCCATTGATCGAAAACGTTCCTGAGCCTCGTTCGGCTGTTATCACGTAGGTGATAAACCGACTGCCAGTATTGATATTGCAAATATGAACTTGTTCGTAGGGGTGGATATCTACCCGATCTAACAAATCTTCGTCAATGGCAATACTGCCTTCATAATCAATTTCGGTTGCTGTCACCGTGGCACGGTGCAGTTTCGATTTTAACATTATTCTTTGCACTTTTTAGTCCTCTACAATGCAATTATCGATGAGTCGGGATGATCCGATTTTTACTGCCAGCGCGATCAACGTGCGGCCTTTGACTTCTTTTTCTTCCTGCAAGCTGATGGGATCACAAATCGATATGTAATCGATTTGCATTCCAGGTTCAGCGGTGATTCTATTTTTTATGCTCTGCTTCAATTGGCTTGTTGCCGTAGTTCCTTGACGAATTTTCTCTTTCGCATCTTCTAACGATCTCGAAAGGGAAAGAGCTTTCTGCCTCTCTTCAGCGGATAGATTGCGGTTGCGTGAGCTCATGGCAAGCCCATCTGGCTCGCGGACCAAGGGTACTCGATGTACAGAAATATCGAGATTTAAATCTCTCACCATAGTTTCTATCACCGCAAGCTGTTGCCAATCTTTTTCTCCAAAAAAGACATGTTGCGGACGGACGATATTAAACAATTTTAAAACAACGGTTGCTACACCTTTGAACAAGTCGGGCCGACTTTCCCCACATAAATGATCGGTGATTTCATCTACCTGCACATAGGTTTTAAATCCTTCAGGGTAAATTGTTTCTCGGTTGGGTTTAAATAGCACATCCACTCCGGCGGATTCCAACTTTTCTATATCACCTTCGAGATCATGCGGATAAACGTCAAGATCTTCATTGGGGCCAAATTGTATAGGATTGACAAAAATGCTGACAACCGTATGGTCACAAGTGCCCAAAGACTGTTTCACCAGACTCATATGCCCTTCGTGCAAATGCCCCATGGTGGGTACAAAGCCAATGCTGGTTCCATGAAACGAGTTTAAAATTCTTTTCATTTCACGGGTCGAGGATACTATTTGCATGAGGCCTTGTTGTTTTAATTCAGCGACCATCATTCACCTGCTTGAGAGAACCTTTTTTCAGGTTATAGCTGTGTTCCGGACCTGGAAAAGCTTCACTATGAACTTCACCAATGAACTCGCTGACGGCATTTTGAATGACATCCGCCAATTGAGCGTAGTGTTTGACAAATTTGGGTGAGAAGTCGGGATTCAATCCGAGCAGGTCATGAATCACAAGAATTTGCCCATCGCATTTTGAGCCGGCACCGATGCCGATGGTGGGGATTTCCAGATCCTGGGTGATTTCACCAGCAAGCTCCTCTGGTATTCCTTCCAGAACCAGGGAGAACGCACCTGCTTTTTGCAGGTCTTTTGCATCCTGCTTAATTTGTTTTGAGTCGAGAAAAGTTTTGCCCTGAACTTTATAACCGCCAAACTGATGCACTGATTGCGGGGTTAATCCAACATGCCCCATTACCGGAATACCAGCTTGAACGATGGCGTTTACTCGGTCAGCCATGCGTGTGCCACCTTCCAGTTTAACTGCTGCGGCATGGCCCTCTTGAATCAGTCGACCGGCATTGGTAACGGCCTGTTCTACAGAAACCTGGTAAGACATAAACGGCATATCTGCGACCACCAATGCCCGGTGTGCTCCGCGTTTAACCGATCGCGTGTGGTAGAGCACATCCTCAAGGGTTACGGAAAGTGTGTTTTCATGACCCTGTGAAACCATTCCCAAAGAGTCGCCCACCAGCAAAATATCGATGGCCGTGGTGTCTAGCAATTTTGCGAAACTGAAATCGTAGGCCGTTAAAGCGGTGATCTTTTTTTCTGAATTTTTCCTTGCCGTAATAGCGGGAACAGTGACAGGTTGATTCTTCATTATATCGTACGGGCTGTGGCTGGGAGTCTAACTGGCAGGAGCAGGGAATCGAATTTAACGACCCCCTTCGGCAATGGCCGAAAGAGAAGCAAAGGTGACGGAGCATTAAAAAATGTCGATAACTTGAAACCCAGAAAAATTAAACTGATTTTTCTGGAATTCAGTATTTATACAACAATGCTCTTTATGAAACGCGTAGCAAAACTTAAAGCCCTGAGGGGTCTTCCTATTTTTTGCGTTTACTTGTCAGTATGAAGCTTTCTCCGTCCCGGTCCGTTAGGATCCAAGCGGATTATAATATTCTCGACCTATTTTATGGCTGTTGACCTTCTTTATCAACTCATCCAGGTCACATTTTTTTTCAACGAAGTCGATCTCATTGGTATTTATGACCAAAAGGGGTGTTTCGGAATAATAAAAAAAGAAATTATTGAAGGCTTTGTCTACAGAATCCAAGTAGTCCGGGTCCATAAAGGCTTCATATTCCCGTCCTCTTTTGGCGACTCTTTCCTCCAGCACTTCTGTACTGGCCTGCAAATAAATGACCAAGTCAGGTTTTGGAGCTTTGGCATCGATCAGATTGAAGATTTGTTCGTACAAATTAAACTCATGATCTTCAAGGTTGAGACGGGCAAAAATTTTGTCGCGTTGAAATAGATAGTCAATAACAACCACGGAGTTGAACAGATCTCTTTGTGCCAGTTGCATATACTGGTTGTATCGGCTCAGTAAAAAAAAAACCTGGGTCTGGAAAGAGTAGGCCTCTTTATCTTCATAAAATTTGGCTATGAAAGGATTCGAATCGGTATCTTCCAATATCAGGCGCGCGCCATACTGTTCGCCTAGCAGATTGACAAGAGATGTTTTGCCGGCACCGATGGCTCCTTCAATGGCAATGAATCTAGGTTCGATTGTGGATTTTGTCATTGTTCCGCTCGTTACTTTAGAATTTCTTTGATGGTCAATTTCAAATCTCTGTGATCGCCGGATTTTACGACAGTCACATCAGAAGCCCAAAGTTGGAAGCTCAATTTATCTTTTCCCCACTCCGAGCAAACAATGATAGGGGCATTTTTAGTTTTAAATTTTTCGATTGTTTTTACGCTGTCATCACCGTTTAATTTTAAGTCCAGAATGATGAGTTGCGGTTTATTCGCATCCTTTAGCGCATCTTCTACGGAACTGAAAGCGGAAACTGCAAAAGCTTCATTTTCAAGTTCTTTATAATAGGGCCGATTTTGACCGTTGGAGTCATCGACGATGAGGATATTTTTTGAAGTCAAAATCAGAGCTACAGCTGAAAGTTAAAATTGGTATTCCACGATTAGTTTTTATAATAATCGGGCTGTTTTTGCAACGTTTAATGGTTGGGCTGGATGTCTTGGAATAGACTGGAATATTGCTGTGCGGCATTATCCCAACTGAAATCCATGTCCATGCCATTGTTTATCAAACGTTCCCAGCCAGGCTTGTCGGCAAAACAGGCCATGGAGTTTTGCAAAGCTTGCTTAAATGATTTCCGGTCATCAGGTACAAATTTAAAGCCTGTTCCCGTTTTGCCATCAAAGGGCTGAATGGAATCATCGAGTCCGCCAACAGAACTTACAATAGGGACTGTGCCGTATTTTAATGCATACATTTGCGTGAGTCCGCAGGGTTCGTAAATAGAAGGCATCAATAAAATATCGCTGCCCGCAAGAATCTGATGTGCCAGTGCATCGTCAAAGGTTAAGGCCACTGCGAATCGGTCAGGATTTGCCTTGGCCAATTCTCTGAAAAAATTTTCGTATTTGGAATCGCCTTCTCCTAAAACCACCATACACTGATTTTTTAAATCCTCGGAAGCCTCCATTAAAAAATCAATTCCTTTCTGGCTGGAAAGGCGGGTGATCATGCAAAGCAGGGGAGTATTTTTATCTATCTTCAGGGAAAACTTTTTAATCAACGCATCGCGGCATTTTTGTTTTTGGGATAGGGAGCCGGGGCCATAATTTTCAGCAATTAATCTGTCGGTGGCAGGGTTCCAAACAGAATAATCCACACCATTTAAAATTCCAGTGAGAGAATTCGACCGTTGTTGCAATATGCCTTCCATGCCAAAGCCCGCAGTTTGTATTTCTTTGCAGTATCTCGGACTGACCGTGTTCAACGCGTCGGCAAATATCAGTCCCGATTTTAGAAAACTCATTTGTCCGTAAAATTCGATACCTTCGGGACCTGAAAAACGATCGGGAAGTGCGGTAACCGGAAACTTATCCATAGAGAAATTTCCCTGATAGCCAAGATTATGAATAGAAAATAAAGTACGTATCTTTGAATACCAAGGGTCTTCGATAGCTTTTAAGTAAGCAGGAATCAGACCTGTATGCCAGTCGTTGCAGTGGATGATATCGGGTTGAAAGTCGAGGGCTTTACAGGCTTTCAAAGCGGCTTGGCAAAAGAAAGAAAACCGCTCGGCATTGTCGCTATATTCTGATCCCGGTTCACCATATAGATATTCGCGGTCAAAATAGGCGTCGTTTTCTACGAGATAAACAGGGACGTCTTCCGCAAGCTTGCCTGCGAACAGGGTGGCTTTTGTTTTGCCGATTTCTATTTCCTGATTCAGGGAATGGATCGGTTGCGATTTCGTGCATGCGTATTTTGGTAGCAGGATGCGGACATCATGGCCCAATTTTTTAAGGGCAGGGGGCAGTGACCCGGCGACATCGGCCAATCCGCCGGTTTTAGCGAATGGAAAAACTTCGGCGGCGACCCATAAAATTTTCAAAGGAGAACTCATAAGTTTGCACCTTATGAAATGCCCACTAAAAAGTCAATCGAAGTGGATTATTCCCCAAAATCATTGATTGCATGGCAGTTAATATTTATAATTAAAGTATCTAACATAAAATTAAGTACTCAATGGAAAATAAGAAAATTGTGCTGGCGGTATCGGCAGGGATAGCAGCTTATAAGGCTGTGGAGTTATTGCGATTGCTGATGAAAGAGGGGGCCGAGGTGCAGGTTGCGATGAGTGCCAACGCCGGGCAGTTTGTGACGCCTCTAACGTTTGAAGCGCTGTCGGGAAAGCCTGTTTACCACCAAATTTTTAATGCGCAAAATTCAGCTGATATGGAGCATATCCGTGTGGCTGAAAACGCCGACTTGATGCTTGTGGTGCCTGCCACTGCATCGACTATTGGAAAAATCGCAAACGGTTTGGCAGACGATGCCTTGAGTAATCTCTATCTGGCTTTCAAAGGCTCGGTAATGGTTGCCCCGGCGATGAATGACGGAATGTGGCAAAACCCTGCAGTGCAGGATAATATTGCAAAACTAACATCCCGCGGCGTGGAGTTTATCGACCCGGAGCAGGGCGAATTGGCCTGTGGCGCTACCGGTCTTGGCCGCCTTGCCGATCTCGATACGATTATGGGAAGAGTGAGAAATCATTTTAATCAGTTACAGGACTTGCAAGGCTTGCGTATTCTGGTAACAGCAGGACCGACCCACGAACCTTTGGACCCCGTGCGTTATATCTCCAATCCTTCTTCGGGGAAAATGGGGTATGCGGTGGCCGAGCGAGCAAGGGCACGTGGTGCCGAGGTGGTTTTGATCAGCGGTCCGACTTACCTGAACCCACCTGCGGGGGTCAAGTTTGAATCTTGTAAAACTGCGGCAGATATGAACAGCCTGGTCCAAAAGCATTTTTCGGAATGTGATGTGTTGGTGATGTCTGCGGCGGTTGGAGATTTCACTGCAGAGAAGCTTGAAAAGGAAAAAATTAAAAAGCAGGGGGAGGAAGGACGGACTCTTAAACTTGTTCCCACCAAAGATATTTTGATGGAAGTTTCTAAAATAAAAACGCGACAGTTTGTAGTCGGGTTTGCCGCAGAAACGCAAAACCTGATTGAAAGTGCTCTGGAAAAATTAAGGAAAAAGAAACTGGACTTGATTGTTGCCAACGATATCAGCGCCCCTGGAATTGGATTTCAGTCTGATAACAATCAGGTGACCTTGATTGACTCCGATGAAAAAATTGAGAACCTGCCGCTAATGACGAAGAAAGAAATTGCCAATATCTTATTGGATAAGATCAAAGTGGCCCCTTAGCCGAGACCTTTGTGCATAACCCCGAGATCCTTCGAGAGCCTCAGGATAATATTTCGAGAAGCCCCAAAATCTGTCATGCTGGGATTGTCGAAGCATCTCACCTTTTCGTCTTACGTAAAGGTCTCTTGGCAGGGGAGGCGGTACTGGCGAACCTACAGCTATAAAATTTTAGATGCAGTCTGCTTTACGGATACCGACTAATTGCCCTCGGCGGCTCGCCGAGCACAGCGAAAGCCGATGCTGGTAGATCGGTTGACTGGAGTGGTGGCGTTTCTGTAGGTCAGGTTTACGTTTTCGGCATTATGTCTCCAGCTACCTCCACGGATGATTTTATACTGGCCTGTTTCTGGTCCCGGTGGATTTTCTTTGGGAGAAAATAAATAGTATTCGGGATAGTGCCAGTCATTCACCCATTCGGCAACATTGCCGGAAAGATCGTAGACTCCATAGTCTGACTTGCCGTTTTCAAAAGAACCTACTGTCGTGGTTTTATTAATCTCTTCGTTATAATTGAGTTTGCTGGAGTCAGGCGGTGTGTTGCCCCAAGGATATTTTACCGGACGTTTGCCTCGTGCTGCCTTTTCCCATTCCGCTTCTGTGGGTAACCGCTTATTTTGCCATTCGCAAAATTTCACTGCTTCTTTCCAGGCGACTCTCACAACAGGTTGCTTTGGTTCTTTAAAGTTAGGGCTGTTCCACCCCATCGGTTTTTTACCGCCTGTTTCTTTTGTGTATTTTGCATAAGCATCATTTGTCACTTCGTAAATATCTATGTAAAAATCATCGAGGTAGACTTCGTGAGCGGGGTTTTCTGGGCCTAAAGTGTGTCGGTCGGTGTTGAACAGGTCATGCGGTCTTAATTCCAACATAGACTTCTTGCTTCCCATCTGGAAAAGTCCCTTGGGAATCAATACCATACCCTCTGGGGCCGATTCTTCGCCATAGGTTGGGGTAGTCAGAAAAACGGTAAATAGTAATAAAAATAGGGTTTTCATCGTTGTGGACTGGGATTTTTAAAGATCGGATTATAGAGAATTTGCTGTCGCATGGCAATCAGCAAAATTTGCAAACTTAACCTTATTTTAAAGGAATTTAGAGGCTCGATCAATCGGGGTAATGGCAATTGACAGTGTTGTTTAATAGTACTAGAATCTTTCATCTTACCACAAAAAGGTTTTTTAAACTTATTGAGCCCGGTAGCCGATAAGGCTGGAAAACTTGGAGTTTTAAATGGAAGATCCTAAAAAAGAACCCATCGCCATAAGTCGGAATCAGGACTCAAAGCTGTGCCTCAATTGTGGTTTCCCCAACCGCAATACAGATAGCCAGTGCATGTATTGCCGCACCAGCTTGACAGAAGATGCTGGGCTGATCAACTGGCTAAGGCAGACTTATTATGTCCTTCGATGGCGCTGGCAACTCAAGCAAAAACGAGAAGGTATAGAAGAACCCATATCCAAAACGCCTTTTTATAGAACCGCAGGGTATTTTTTTCTAGGACTTGTTTTGAGTGGTGCCGGAATATTTGTTTTTACCAGCGCGGTTGGTCAAAACTCTTTCACCAGTGGCCTGATTGCACTGCTTTTAATGGGTTATGGGGTTTTTACGTTGAAAAACCTTATCAGTAAAAAAGAATAGCTCTCGCCAGCCTAGAAGCGCATCATTTTCCTTTGAAAATTCCTTTTTCCTTACCAATTCTTATGTTCATATCTTGCCTTTGGCAAAGCAAGTCTTATAAATAGTTAAAAGACTCATACTATTGAAAGGTGTACTCTGCATAATGAGCTTACTCTATAAACGATGCGAGACGTGATTTCTGAAAAAAATGAAACAATAGCTTTACCCGTAAAAGGCATGAGTTGTGCCAGCTGCTCGGCGCGGATTGAAAAAAAAGTTGGGGAGTTGGATGGGGTTTCTTTGGCCAAAGTCAATTTTGCCGCTGAAATGGCAACTGTAGAGTTTGATCCTGAAAAGATTAGCGCAGAACAATTTCCAGAAGAGATCAAAAAACTCGGGTTTGAGGTGCCTTCGGTCCATGAAACTTTTCCTATTGAAGGCATGACCTGCGCATCTTGTGTTTCCAGGGTTGAAAAAAAATTATCCTCTCTCCCCGGTGTGTCAGATGTGAAAGTCAATCTGGCCACAGAGCAGGCCTCCATTGAATATCTTCCCGCTCTTATTGGATTTGACGGACTCAAAGAAGCTCTATCCAATGCCGGTTATAACTTGCGTCCTGCTAAATCAGAGGAGGGTTTACCTTCCGATGAAGAAAATCGACATCTCAAAGAACTGTCAACTTTAAAACTGAAATTAATTGTCAGCGGTATTGCTAGTATTTTGGTGATGGCTTTAAGTATGAAGGGTGAGGGAACAGCACTGCCTCTATCTTTAAATCTGATGCTATTTCTTTTGGCGACTCCTGTTCAGTTTTATTGCGGCGGACAATTCTACCGTGGTGCAATCAATGGCATTCGTCATGGATATGCAGATATGAACACGTTGATCGCGGTAGGAACTTCTACCGCCTATTTCTACAGCACGGTGGCGACATTTTTCCCTTCGTGGATACGCGTTACGGATGAAAAAGTGGCGGTGTATTTCGATACCTCGGTAATGATTATTGCCTTGGTTCTATTGGGGCGGTGGATGGAATCGCGCGCCAAGCGAAGTGCTTCGAATGCCATCAAGAAGCTGATGCAACTGCAACCGCGAACGGCGACAGTTGAGCGGCAAGGGGAAGAGATAGAAATCAGTATTTCAGAACTGGTAGTGGGGGACCGAGTCTGGGTGCGCCCTGGAGAACAAATTCCTGTGGATGGGAAAATATTTGAAGGCAACTCTTCTATTGATGAGTCCATGTTGACGGGGGAAAGCGTACCCTTGGAGAAGCAGGTTGGCGATGATGTTTTCGGGGCCAGTATAAATAAAACCGGATTCTTTAAAATGAAGGTGACTCGGTTGGGTCAGGATACTGTTTTGGCAAAGATTATTAAATTGGTGGAAGAGGCGCAAGGATCGAAAGCGCCAGTACAAAAACTGGCTGATAGAATTGCAGGAGTTTTTGTTCCATCGGTTATGGGACTGGCTGTTATTACATTTTTATTCTGGTGGTTGTTCGGAAAATATTTCACTGAACTTCCCGCTTTTTCTTTTGCTCTTATGTCGTTTATTTCTGTGCTGATCATTGCCTGTCCGTGTGCGCTGGGTCTGGCAACCCCAACCGCCATCATGGTGGGTACAGGAAGAGGCGCGAAAATGGGTATCCTGATAAAGGGGGGCGAAGCTCTGGAAAGAGCTGAAAAACTAGATACCATTGTGTTCGATAAAACGGGAACCTTGACATGGGGGAAACCGGAGGTGGCCGATGTTCTTCTTGCACCTGCAACGAAACTAGATGCTGAGCAACTACTCGCTCTTGCGGGGTCTCTGGAAAAAGGTTCTGAGCATCCTCTTGCGCAAGCTGTTGTGAGCGAGGCGAAAAGGCGAGGGCTGAAACTTAAAACGCCCGTTGATTTTAATGCCTTGCCAGGGTTCGGTGTCGAGGGAAAAGTTGACGATCAAAAAGTATTGCTCGGAAATAAAAGGTTGATGGTAGAAAGCCAGATCGATATATCCTCCATTGATAACGAACTGGTTAAGCTGATGGAGAATGGCAAAACTCCGATGATCCTCTGCGTTGACGGGCAGGTGGCAGGACTCATAGCTACGACCGATGCCTTGAAGCCACACGCGAAAGAAAATATTCTGCATTTAAAACAAATGGGATTAGAAGTTATCATGTTAACGGGAGATAACTCTAAGACGGCGCAAGCAGTGGCAGCGCAGTTGGGAATAGACAGGGTAGTTTCGGAAGTATTGCCCTCGGGGAAAGTTGATGAAATTAAAAGGATCAAACAATCCGGACATTGTGTTGCAATGGTTGGAGATGGAATCAATGATGCTCCTGCGCTGGCTGCGGCCGATGTGGGAATTGCCTTAGGGAGTGGTACCGATGTTGCGATGGAAGCCTCAGATATAACCCTTATTGGCTCAGATATTAAGGCTGTTGTAGAATCAATTAAGTTGAGCAAAGCCACCATGTCTAAAATCAGGCAAAATTTATTCTGGGCTTTTATTTATAATATTGTTGGTATTCCCATCGCGGCAGGTGTTTTATATCCGACTTATGGGATTCTTTTGCAACCTGTATTCGCTGCCGCAGCAATGTCTTTAAGTTCCGTGTCCGTGGTGGGGAATTCCCTTTTGTTGAATAGATATCCTAAAGTTAATTCATAACTAATTCGATTGTTGTGATACAAAAATCCCAAGATAAAACCCTTAGGCCTTTTTTATTTTCCACGTTTGTTGTAGTGATGTTTTTTTGTTTGCTAGAAATGGTTTTGCACTTTTCTGGCTTTCAACCTTCTATTTCCTACAAAAAGTTTGTTTTTCCTGCCTGGATGGAAGAGTTGGACCCATTGGTACTGGCAAAGTATCAGAGCTATGTGGCGGAACAGGGATTCGTGAATGAAGATGTCTATGCTTATCGCCCTGATTTGCGTTACGGTTATTTGCTGAAACCCCATCTGCAACTTACAGTTTCAAATTATTCCTCGGCAGCCTTTTTTGATAAACTTCCACCCTGGACGATTGCATCGGATGCAAAGGGTAATCGTATTTCAGCGCAGAATCCTATAGTCGAGGAGAATGAGGCTAATACCCTGCATGTGCTGGGAGATTCCAGCAGCTTTGGTTGGGGAGTGGACTTTGAAGACTCTTACCCGCAACAACTCGCAGAAAAATTAAAGCAACCATCCCGAATCTCCGGTCTTACTGTTAAAAATTATTCTACTCCAGGTTTTACTTCTTACCATGGACGGTTATTGCTGGAAGATAGGGTGAAAATAAAAAATGGAGATATCGTTCTGGTCTCGTTTGGTTCGAACGATTCTTACCCTTCTTTAAAATCTGATAGTGTCCGATTTCAGGCGCGGAACTCAATGGTAGGAAAAATAAGCTGGTCTTTGAATCGCTTGCTGGTAATAAAATGGATGCGAACCTTGATTTACTCTTTACCTGAACCGAGGATTCCAAAAATAAAAAAAAGCAGAGTTTCATTGGAAGAATATCAGGAAAATCTTGGCGCAATTTTTCAAGAGATTCTACAGCGCGGAGGAAAACCTCATTTCATCAGTATTTGCAACAGAGGGAAGTATCGCGGTATTGCTGAACAAGCAGCAAAATATGCACATATTCCATTTTATGATTTCCCGGAGATTTTTAAACCGTATTTGTCAAAGGTGCATGACCTTTTCCCTGATAAATTTGTTACTTATTATGACTC
>JAESTE010000158.1 GCA_016763735.1 Nitrospinaceae bacterium
CTGAGCTATAGGCCCGCACCGTAATCAGCTTTCGATAAAACTACGCAACTTTTTACTGCGACTCGGATGGCGTAGTTTACGCAGGGCCTTAGCCTCGATCTGGCGGATTCGTTCGCGGGTGACCGCAAAGTCCTGCCCGACTTCTTCGAGTGTGTGTTCAGAGTCCATTCCTATCCCGAAACGCTTGCGCAACACACGTTCTTCTCTGGATGCCAGGGTCGATAGAACACTCAAAGTCTGATCTTTGAGGTCTCTTTTGACCACCGAATCGATAGGCGAGAGGACTTTTTTATCTTCGATGAAATCGCCAAGATGGCTGTTTTCTTCTTCACCAATAGGCGTTTCCAATGAAATCGGTTCTTTAGCGATTTTCAGTACCTTGCGCACCTTGTCGACTGGCAGACTCATTTTGATAGCGATCTCATCAGGAGTAGGTTCTCTTCCCAGTTCTTGAACGAGATGCCGGGATACCCGAATGAGCTTGTTAATAGTTTCGATCATATGCACCGGGATGCGGATGGTTCTTGCCTGATCGGCAATGGCCCGAGTGATGGCTTGCCGAATCCACCATGTGGCGTAAGTTGAAAACTTATATCCGCGCTGGTATTCAAATTTATCAACCGCTTTCATAAGGCCGATGTTGCCTTCCTGAATCAGATCCAGAAACTGCAGGCCGCGGCTGGTATATTTTTTAGCGATGCTGACTACCAGACGCAAGTTCGCCTCTGCCAGCTCTCGTTTCGCTGTTTTCTCTTTTACCCTTCCGCGAGCAATTGAGCGAACGGTTGACAGCAAACTGTCCTTACTGGTTTCCGTGTCTTTCTCAATTTTTTTTATTTTGCTCCGACCTCCCTGAATCTGCTTAATGAAAGCATCGTACTGGGCTCGGGTGACCACTTTGCCGATGGGTAGTTTTACGCTTTTTTGTTTGGTCCAGTTTTTAGCGAGCTTTTTTATCCCTGCCAGTGATATTTTCAGTTGTTTTTCGATCATGCGTTCCTCTTTACCTGCTTCCCGGAACTCTGCGGCGATCCCGTAGATTTTTTCAATGGTTGCATCCATTACATCGTTAGAAAGTCCAAGACTGGTAATCATTTTTTCCGCTACCTTTTGCTGCTTTTGCGCTTGATCGGTGGTTTTTTCGAGCATTTTTTCGGATAGTTTGTCACTCTCTATTTTTTCGCGTAGCTTTTCTAGTTTTATGCACTCGGCTTTGAGTGCTTTTACTCGTTTCTGAAGGTTTTTGATTTCCTTTTTTTCCATTGCTTCTTTACCCTCTTCGGGTTCAGTTGCCTGGATGATTTTGAAAATCTGAACTTCTCCATTTTTAACCTGTTCGGTCAGAGATACGAACTCGCGAATGGTAAGCCCGCAATTGGCAACCGCTGCAAGGACTTCATCTTGACCGGCTTCAATTCGTTTCGCGATTTCCACTTCACCTTTTCGGGTGAGAAGGGAAATCGTTCCCATTTCACGGAGGTATAATCGGACAGGGTCATCGATAGAAACGGAATCGGCCTTGACTGTTGCCACATCTTCATTAGCGCCTTCTTTTTTCTCCCCCTTTGCGGCGGCAATTTTTTCACCTTTTGTAGAGGTATCAACGATGGCGATTTCGTTTTCAGCGAAAAGGGCCATGAGATCGTCAATTTGTTCCGGGGTGACGACATCGGAAGGCAAGACATCGTTGACTTCCTCGTAAGTCAGGTAACCTTTTTCTTTGCCTTGTGAAACCAATTGATTGATTTCAGAAACATGAGTCAATTTTTCCATTGTGGCCATCTGGACAATTTCTCCTCTTACGCTAAGCGGTTGTTGAATAGTAAAACGGTATTAATGGGTTAACGCTAATTGCATTTCACGAAGTTTGTTTTGAAGTTCGCGCGACTTTTCTACCTGGCCGGCCATTTCAGCTTCGTTTCTTTGTTGTTTGACAATTTTTATTTTCGATTTGATGTGAACGTTATTAAATTTAGTGACACAATCCGAAACTGTTTTTTCAGGCGAATCAAACTCTATAGGTTCGAGCCCGAACTGGGTTAACAGACTCCTGATTTCCGGGTCATCGGTCTGATCAATGAGTTTGTCGATTTCAATATCTTCATCGATATCTTCATCGATCGTTTGCGAGCAGGTGATAGCAATAGATCTTAGTGCCGGGTTCGAAAAGTCTTCCGGGTTGATAGCTTGAAGAACCTTTTGAGCGGTTTCTTTATCGGAAAGAATCAATTGAACTAAATATTTTTCTGTATGTAAAATTGCATTTTTTCCTGTTTCGGAAACTTCAACCATTGACTGGTTCTGCGAGAATGATTTTTTCAATTCGCCTAGAAACGATGCCTCGTCAATCTTTGCTGTTGATGAAAAATATTCAATCAAGCCGTTTCGCTCTACCAGATTTTGCACTTTCCTAAGCATAGGAACCACTTGGTTTGCCATTTCCACCCGCTCAGAGGGTGAATTGCCATTTTTCCCAGCAACAACCCCATCAATATAAGATTCCAGATAAGGTTTTGCGGTTTTAATTTTTTCCAGAAATTTTTCTGCTCCATTTTCCTGGATATACGAATCCGGGTCTTGCCCTTCCGGCAGAAAGACGGTTTTCACCTGGAGTCCTTTTTCGTGGAGAGCATCGAACCCTTTATCGGCAGCAGCCCGACCAGCATTGTCCGAATCGAATACCAGAACCACAGAGCTGGCATAATTTCTCAGCATTCCCGCTTGTTTAGAGGTCAAAGCCGTTCCGCAGGTAGCGACACTGTTCAAAATTCCATATTGGGTGGCTCGCATCTGGTCAAGATAACCTTCGACTAAAATCGCCTGATCTTCTTTGCGAATCGCTTGACGCGCTACGTCCATGCCAAAAAGAACCTGGCTTTTTTGGTAGAGTGGCGTTTCAGGGGAATTCAAGTATTTGGGATTATCGCCTTCAACGATACTGCGGCCGCCAAAACCAATGACATAACCATGCGGGTCTTTGATGGGAAAAATCACCCGACCTCGAAAACGGTCGTAAGTGTTATCGTCTTTTTCGATGACGAGGCCAGATTTTAAAACAATCTCGCGCGAAAGATTTCCCTTTTGCTGGAAATGATTGACCAGCCCGCGCCATGTCGGAGCCGCCCAGCCGATTTGATATTTATCCAGCACCTCACCGGTAAAGTGGCGGCTTTTTAAATAGTCCCGAGCCGCTAACCCTGCCTCTGCATCGTTGAAGAGAGAGTGGAAATAGGTTGCCGCAAGTTCGTTGGTTTTTTTAAGAGCTTCGCGTTCTTTATAGTGAGGGTCATTCAGGTTGCCCGCATCGCGGTTAGGGATAGTAACGCCTGCGCTCTCGGCAAATTGTCGGACGGCATCGACAAAAGAAATATTTTGAGTTTCCATTACAAATTTAAAGACATTGCCACCAGCACCACAGCCGAAACAGTGGTAAATGCGCTTTTCAGGACTGACGGTGAACGAGGGTGTCTTTTCTGAATGAAAAGGGCAAAGGCCTTTGAAATTTTTACCGACTTTTTTAAGAGCCACAGACTGCGAAACCGTTTCCACGATATCGGTGCGGTCTCTCACTTCATCAATGACGCTGTCGGGGATAGAGTATTTCAATATTTCAGTGATCCATCGGGCATCATTATTAGTAAAGATGCGGGATTAAAAAGTAATGTTTTCATCCTTCGATCAACTCAGGATGAAAGGTCAAAGCTCGCCCAAAGCCTGGGCGAAGGGAAATGTCAGTTCAAATATTCGTTTGCCAGTTCCTTGATAACCGCGTTGTCGGCTTTTCCTTTAAACTCGGGAACCAGGGTTTTCATTATTTTTCCAAAATCTTTCATGCCTTCCGCACCGGTTTCGGCAATCACTTCCTGAATGCGGCGGCGCAAATCTTCTTCCGAAACCTGTTCCGGCAAGTAGGTTTGCAAAATTTTCATTTCCTGAAGTTCTTTATCTTTCAACTCAGGGCGATTCCCTTGTTCGTAAAGGGTGGCGGCTTCTTTTCTTTTTTTTACTTCGCGACTGACAATGGTAAGAATCTCTTCTTCTTCGATGTCTTTCCGGGTGTTAATTTCCTGATTTTTTACGGCAGAAATTATACAACGCACCGTCTCAAGCCTTATAGAATCTTTGGCCTTCATGGACTCCTTCATATCAGAAAGGAGTTTTTCCTTTAAACTCATAGGCTTATAACATCGGGTAAAGGTGGAAATATAGGTACCCGAAAGGGTTTTGTCAATACTTCCAAGTAATTAAATAATTTTAGGGAAATGGTCGGAAAATTTAAGAAGTCCTTTTTTATCAAAAAGATAGGGCGGGCATGGGCCGGCGGGTTTTGAAGGACGTACCTATTTAAATTTCCAAAGCATCTCATTGTCGCACATTTTCATGCTTTGAGGTACAAATAATGGTGTTTTTTTGATTTTTTAGCTTGGATATTGTATTTGCCATATCAAGTTCGGCCTAGCCAAAATTGCATGGTGCTTTTCAAATAAATAACTTAATATCGTTTCATGAAAGATTCAAAACCAAAAGCGATGCTAATGGAAGACCTTTTGCAATCTCTTGTTGATAACAAGAAGGGGGGAACGCGTTATGCTTTTTTGTTGGGTGCAGGAGCTTCAATTAGTTCGGGGGTTCCCGGCGCAAAAGTTTTAGCAACTGAATGGCTGGAAACAATTAAAGAAAATAATCCTGACGGATACAATAAACTTATCGAACGCCCCGAATATAAAAGTGGAGATATCGCCGCTCTTTACTCCGATGTGTACTCGGTCCGATTTCCGATTCCTAAAAATGGGTATCAGGCTATCGAGGAAATAATGAGTGATAAGAGGGTGTGGCCCAATGTGGGTTACTCCATTCTGGCTCAAGTCATGAATCAGAAACGCCATAACCTTGTGATTTCCACAAATTTCGATCGTCTTACTGAAACGGCCCTTTTGTTTTACCAGAACGTTCATGCCAGAGTGATTGTGCATGAAACCATGTTGGACCTGATTGCTGTAGATGATCAACAACCTTCAATCGCCAAGGTTCATCGGGATATGTTTTTTTCACCAAAGTCAGAGAATTTAGAGGCTCTCCAAAGGTGGTCTGCTTTTATTGAAGAGGTCATAAGTCAGTACCATTTGATTGTTGTAGGCTATGGAGGAAATGATGCGGGTTTGATGAGCGCCTTAAGCCAGGCCTTGAAAAAAAACAATAATGCTCAAATGTATTGGTGTCATATCGGTGAGGCAATAGAAAAGCTTCAAAATTTTTCAGACTTGGCAATGTCAAAAGTTGTGACAGTGAAAATTGCCCCCTTTGATGAAATGATGTTAGCGCTAGGCAAAAAAATGAAATACCCCCTACTGAGTGAGAAATTCATTGAAGATGCCGAAAAACGTAAACATGCCTACGATGCTGAAATCAAAACACTGGTCAAAAAAGCTTCAATGAGCAATGATGAAGAATTTAGAGACACAATTACACAATTGGTTGCTAGTAGCTGGTGGGAAGTTGAGTTAAGTGTTCAGAAAATCCAGGACCTAGATAAAAAAGAATCTCTCTATTTGACGGGTATTGAAAAATTTCCCGAAAGCCCCGAGTTGCTTGGCAACTATGCCGCTTTTTTGCATGACATTCGAAAGGATTACGATGGGGCGGAGCAGCACTACAAGAAGGCTCTTGAGATCAACCCAGACTATGTTGATGCCAACAGCAACTATGCCGCTTTTTTGCATGAAATTCGTAAGGATTATGATGGGGCGGAGCGGTACTACAAGAAGGCTCTTGAGATAGATCCGGACCATGTTAATGCCAACGGCAGCTATGCTATTTTTTTGCATAATATTCGTAAGGATTACGATGGGGCGGAGCAGCACTACAAGAAGGCTCTAAAAATTGACCCGGACCATGCTAATTACAACGGCAACTATGCCGCTTTTTTGCTGGCCCGAGGGCGTACTGCAGAAGCCAAGCCTTTTCTAGAAATCGCGGAAAAAAACTGCGATAAAAAGCCCTTAGAGTTGGAGTTGCATTTTTATCGATTGGCGCATTTTCCAGAAACCGGCGAAGTTTCGCGCAAGGCTATCAAGAAATTGTTGAAGGAAGGTGTGCTCTCCCCAGAGTGGGATTTTTCTCAGAACATTGAGCAGGCCGAGAAAGAGGGTTGCAATTATGTGGAGGAACTCCGTGAAATTGCAGCAAAGATCAGCGCGGTTGAGTAGGAGAGTATTTAATCCCCTCCCTTCATAGGGAGGGGTAGGGGAGGGTTGGATTGTGAGTTCACATAAAAAATCCACACCCCTCCCAACCTCCCCTCATGAGAGGGGAGGAGTATGGCGTTTGAATAAAACTCCGAGATTCTTCGTCGCGGAGCCTGTGCTGAGCGTAGCAGAAGTGCTCCTCCAGAATGACAAACAGGTGTTTCTTGTCATTGCGAAGCGGCGATGTGGCAATCCAGAACAAATAAAATCTATTTTTAGCAATACAACCTGTGAACAAAGCGGGATGTTGTTATGCTTGGATCGCCGCACTCCCTCTGGTCGTTCGCGATGACGTGCGGAGGGGTTCTTTAGTATCCCAGAATGGTGTGGAAGACGGCCCCGCCGCCCACGAGGCAATAAACGAACGCGCCAATAAGGTTCCAAACAGTCTCTTTGATATCGTTGAAGGTCATCCGACACCTCCGTTGATCACAAGGTAAAAGAAAGCCAACGTGGTGACCGCTGTGTTCAGCACAGCCGATGCGATCATAAGTTTTTGAGAAATGTTAACCATTTTTATCCTCATTTTTGAACAAATATTTTTTGGATTTTTCTAAAACCCTCCTACTCATCCAAAACGGTTTCTCTAAGATAGAGCAAGTAAAGTTAATGGGGTTTGCATTCTATTTTGTGAGCTTTCTTATATAAGAGACAAGCTGCCAAATCTGGTTATCTTTAAGGGCTTTGAAACTCATCATTGCCGTTCCTTTTGAACCATTCTTGATTATCCAAAACAATTGACCGTCTGGAATGTCTTTCATCATTGCCTGACATGAAAAGTCTCGTGGATTGGGTGTCATGCCTCTTGCCATTTTCCCATCCCCTTTGCCACGGCGGCCATGACACTGAGAGCAGGCCAAGGGTTTGGCTCCTTTTTTGTAGAGCATCTCACCTGCAGAAATATTCTCAGGGGTGATTTCTAAAGGATTGGTCTGCTTTAATATATTGTTGGGGGCCTGGGGAGTTTTTCTTTTTTGAACGCAGTCGTCTGCAAAGGCGTTAGATATGAACAAAAAAGAAGTC
>JAESTE010000159.1 GCA_016763735.1 Nitrospinaceae bacterium
AACTGGTTTATGAGCTTTATGATTTGACAAAAAAAGAAATCAAAATTGTTGAAGATAGTGTGGGGTGAAGCGAAGCATTGTATAATTCCCAGCCCCTTTATCCCTCGACTTTGCTCAGAACTAAAGTCGCCGACCGGAATAACCCGAGATGCTTCGACTGGCTCAGGGTGACAAAAGCAACCCCCTAATTCCCCCTTGTCAGGGGGACATATTTTATTTCCCCCTCACCTTACCTTACCTCTCCCGCAGGGGGAGAGGAATCATTGGAAAGAGTTTTTGCATACTTTTGGTAGGTGTAACTTGCCGCGTTTTTAGCTAAGAAAAAACCTAGATAACCATCCATAAATCCTTGCTTTATAATATATTTTTTTAAAAATGCGAACGGCGGCCGAAGATACAGATGCGTCCAGTTGGCGCGGAATCCGTTTGCCATTTTTTCTTGTGCATAGAGGGTGGAATAGCGGTCCTGGCGTTGGAGATAGTCTTCCCGGTCGGCATAGGAATAGTGAGTCAATGCGTTTTTTAGCGAGCCTGCGTTGTTGTCGGGAGTCAACCTTTCATGCACCTGAGTTTCGCTGAAGGCGACTTTTTCTTTGTCGTAGAGTCGCAATATTCGGTCGGGATACCAGCCGCCAAAGCGAACCCAGCGGTCGCCAAAATAGTTCTTCCGTGGCAGATGATAGACAGGGTATTGCGGCCCCTCTTTTAGAACTTTCTGGATTTCTTCAGCGGACTCGGGGGTCACGACTTCATCGGAGTCTATATTTAGAATCCACCGATTTTGGGCTTTCGCGGCACAAATATTCTTTGGTTTTCCATATCCATGCCAGCTCTCATTGAAAACCCGACTGGTGTATTGTTTGCAAATTTCTACGGTTCGGTCATTACTGTCGGTGTCGACCACGACAATCTCGTCGGCCCATTTCAGACTTTCGAGACAGCGACCGATATTTTTCTCTTCGTTTTTGGTGATTATGGTTACGCTTATTTTTTCCATTTACTCTCATCAAACTCAAGAATATCTGCCCGATTATAGCACCGCAATTTCTTCCAACTGATTAATTTTACTGCTTTTCTGGATTTCTATGATATTATTAGGGCCGAAATTAAACCGTCTGCGCCCGGTCATTTTTCGCTCAGCAAGCACCAGATTTTTCGCTTTTTCGCATCGGGTCACGACTCAATTATGGAAAACGGATGACCTCATTTTTGTTTTTAAGGACGCGCATTAACATCCCTCGTTCTAACCAACTCCAATTTAGATATGATTGAACAATACCTGCAAGTCGCACTTGAATTCGTCAAAGAAATCTGGTTTCAACTGGACTCTCAGTTTGGGCTGGAAGAAACCGAAGCTTCCAAGTTCATCCAACCTTATCTGCTCCAGCTTCAGGATAACCCAACGTATATGGGAATTGCTTTTGCCGCGTTGGTTCTGATTCCTTTCGGCTTATATAAGGTGAGAAGCATTTCTCGCGAACGCGAACGGAAGCTTGATGACCTGATGGAAGAGATGGAAGAAGATGAGCTTGATGAGGACGATCCAAGCCGATTGCGCCGCCCTGTCCCTGCCGAAGAAGTAGAAACCTCTACAGCAGAGGAGGATGACGAGGAAGACGACAAGCCACTATTTGAAGCGGAGGATGATGAGCCACCCCCTTATATGCAAATCCTGGAAAAACTCGATAAAGAAGAAAGTGACGATGAGCTTCATGTAGATACCCAAAAAGTTATGGGGGCAAATAAAGATATTGAGCCTGTCAGCTCCGAATTAGCTGAGTCGCAAATTGATAAAGACTTGAGTGAATTCGAAGGATTCGAGTTCGATAGTGATCCAATAGAAAAAGACTCACCACATGATCTTGCCATTCAAGAGCTTCAAGAAGAGGGTCAATTGACGGAAATCGACAGTGCACTTTCCCCTGACGATCCTTTCGCAAATTATTCTGAACTCGACGACGACGAGCAGGACCGTGCCATCCAGGAACTTCAGGATGAAATGGAATCGACGATCAACAAGCTAACCGAACAACTGGAAAGCACCCCGGAAACCACCCCTGCAATTAAAGACCTCGGTGACATTCGCATCGGCGATGGAGCAACCATTGATGATGAGTTCACTCTGGATGAAGAATTCTCTCTAGATGAAGATTTCTCCACAGAAGAACCTCCCAATGTTTCCGAACCCGAACCTCTCTCTCTTGAGGCATTAGATTTAACGGAAGAGGTTGAACCGGCTATCGAAAGTATTGAGCCTGTAATCGAAGAAATTGAACCGAAAATGCCGCCTTTGCAACCTGTCCCTGAAAGAGATTACACAGTAGATGATAAGCCAGATCGACAGGTAGACAGCCTCATTAATCGGTTAAAATATTTTCAGGAAAACCTGGACACGCGCTTTCATCATGACGAAAAACGAGAATTGCCTTTCGTACCCAAGACAGTTGATTTAGCGGAAGAGCATCGCTTTGTCGAACAACAGAGCTTCACAACAAAAAAAGCTCCTGTAGACAACAAAAAATATATGGAAGTGCTGGAGTCCTTTATATTTTTGAAGGACCAAAACAAACATTAATAAAAAGTTTTTGGAGATCGTCCCATTAAAGTTTTAGATTCGATGACATCACAGGTCAACATAATCGCTGTCGGTGGCGGCAAAGGCGGTATAGGTAAAAGCCTCGTTTGCACCAATCTGGCAATAGGAATGGCTTTGAGCGGTCAAAAAGTCATTCTTATGGATACAGATTTCGGCGCATCCAACCTGCATGCCTTACTGGGAATCAACAACCCAGCCCACGGGTTTCAAGACTTCTTTAAAGAAGATATTTCAAACCATCAGTCTCTACTGATAGATACGGGTATCAGCAATTTGAAATTTGTAAGCGGCGCTGGCGACAACCCTGGTAGCGCAAACATCGATACCGAAAAAATAAACAAAGTTATTTCCTTTATCAAAACTCTGGAAGCGGACACGGTTCTTTTAGATTTAGGTCCTGGCACCAATTATAACGTCATCGACTTCTTTAATATCAGCACACAAAATGTAGTGCTAACCACGCCGGAAATGACTTCGGTTATGAAAACCTTCAGCTTTATTCGTTCCGCTTTGTTCAGAAGGTTTTCTCTGGCATTTCAAGACAATCCAGATATCCAGAAAATGGTGGATCACTCTAATCCGAGTAGCGCAGACGTTGAAACTTATACCACCGGATTATTAAGAGACCGTTTTGTAGAAGACTTTCCAGAGCAACTGGAACAATTTAATAATATCGTCAAAGATTTCACACCAGGTCTGGTAGTAAACCGTGTTCGTAGCAAGAAAGACCTGAAGACAGGCGACAACCTGCTAAAACTTGTAAAAAAATTCCTCGAAGTCGAAGCCACCTATCTGGGCTACATCATTGAGAGCGATCGCGTCAGGGACTCTGTAGATGAAATGATTCCATTCCTGATTAAAGACCCACAAAGCAAACCTTCTGAGAACCTTCAGCAAATTATAGGGGCACTCACCAACACCGACCTGCAATTTGTAAAAAGAGACGGGCGAATTTTCGTTTCCAAGCAAGTACGTCTCTCGTCCGGTTGGGAAGTTTAAACTCTCCGATCCGTTTTCCCGCAAGCTATTTCGTTTGAAAAAATCTACCCACCCAAATTAGAATCTTTCGTGCTTTGCATTTTCCGGTACAATGCAACCAAATACCAATGAACGACACCGCCGCAAGCAGACGGGGTA
>JAESTE010000160.1 GCA_016763735.1 Nitrospinaceae bacterium
AATTCCTCCCCTTTCATAAGGGGAGGCAAGGAGGGGTTTGGATTTGAACACTTTTTGTAACGAACTATGCAAAAACAAAATTTTCTCAAAACATTTCTAATTGCCATTATTTTATTGGCAGCTACAACCCCAAGGCTTACTTTTGCCCAGTCTGATGCAACTCTGGACCGCATCGTCTCGCAAATCGAAGCGCTTTATCCGCCGCTGGAAGGCTATGTCATTGCCGTGGAAGGTAGCGGATTGACCCTCGATCTCAAGCGCGGCATGGCCGTAAAAAAGGGCGACCGCCTGAATCTGATCCGTTATGGTATGGAGCTTTTCCATCCGGTGACGAAGAAGAAAGTCGGTCGCAAGGAAACCGATCTGGGAGAAATCGAAATATTAGAAGTCCGCAAAGACTTTTCTTACGCCCGCGCCACCAACCCAACCGTGTTGGCTAAAAAAGGCGATGGTGTTAGAAGTCCGTTCCAGAAACTGACCTTTCTGGTGGCACCCCCCACCATTAAAACACGAAAAAAAATTGATGCCGATCGGTTGCGTTTCAACCTTGAAAAGAAACTGAACCAGCACCCGCGGTTTGAAGTCTCGGCATTTGATTTTGGCCTGTGGATGGTCGATGAAAAGCTCAACGAAACCTCTGCCTTAAAATCTACAAACTTGAAACGTCTCAACCGCAAGGTCAATGCTGACCTCATTTTGCTTCCCAATGTTCGTACCATAAAGGGAAAGATGGTGCTGAGTTACAAGCTGGTCTCTGCTAAAGACGGCTCTTTACAAAAACAAGCCCAAGTCTTGTCAGACGACCTGCCTGCCGCAGAGGCTCGCCGGGAAGGTAGAAGAGGCCCGCAAACCAGTTTCAACGCGAAGGAAAAACATTTCAAGTTTATTGATAAAGAAGAGTTCCCTTACGAGGTGGTGGACTTCGATGTCGGCGACCTGGATGGGGACGGCAAAAACGAATACGTTCTCATCGACCGGTACCGGGTCATGGTCTACAAGCTCAAAAAAGGCAAATTAAAAAAAATTGGCCAGATGAGAGCCAAAAAAGGCTTCGATCACTTTTTAGGAGTGGATGTCGGCGATATCAACGGCAATGGCCGCGATGAAATTTTTGTCACCAACCAGAAGGGAATTAAACTGGAGTCTTTCGCACTGGAACGACAACGAGGAAAAAAAGGATTCAAACATGTCTGGAAAGACGTTAACCTCTATTTCCGTATCATTCGCCCCTTTGGGGAAAAGCCAACCCTGTTGACGCAGAGTCCAGGGATTGAAGCCCCCTTTATGGGCCCAATAAAAAAGGTCGTGTTTAAAAACAGACGCTATTTCCAGGGTCCTGAACTGAACACTCCAGATATTCATGGGACGCATTTCATCTTAAATGGGCTGACGCAGACCGATCTGAGTGGGAACAAGATCAAGGACACCATAATTCTTGACGATCAATACCACCTGAGGGTATACTCCCCTAAAGGCAAAGTAATAGTAAAATCAGATGAATACTACGGTCGCGACCCACGGTTGATCGATGTCGGGGTCGTTGATGATATCGGCACAGGAGATACGCTGGGTAAACCGGTTCGCTACAAAAGTCGGCTCCAGTTTGTGAAAAATGGCAGTCGCCGTTACCTGGTTCTGCCCAAAAATTATACGGCCGGGAGTGGGTTATTAAGCCGGCTGGTGATCGTGAGCAACTCAGGGCTTGCCATTTTGGGCGTAAACAGGGAAGGTTTTGAAAAGATTTTCGATTCCAGCAAGCAAAAAGGCTATCTGGGCGCATTCCGTGTGGTGCCGCGCAAAGGCAATGCTGGGGCGGATGTGCACATTTTAAGGACAGAAAAAAGCATCGTTAACAGCGCGGCATCCAAGGTACCAGCACTTTTTCCACCTATTTCTGGAAAGCAGAGTGAGAACCCCCTGAGCGTGGGGCAATAATGGCATTAAAGTCGGCATCGCGCCACTCGGCGTGGGGCTAGAGTGGCGATCCAGGCGGGGCGGTAGCCTTTAAGTGTATTTAAGACTTTGCAAGGCCCAGCGGTCGTTTTCGGGGAGTTGGCAGAAGTGCAAAGCGTAACCGGGATGATTCCGGGTTCTGCTTTAAGTAAAAAAAGGCAATCCCCCCAACCCCCTTTAAAAAGGGGGGGGGTTTCAATGGACCCCTCTTTTTTAAAGAGGGGCTGGGGTGATTTGCTACCTCAAATCATGCAATGCAGGCCAGTTATGCAGAGCCGTTTCTCTGGATTGCTTCACTTTGTTCGCATTGACCTGATTTTAAAGTTTCATCTGTGTCCATAATGTGTGATAAAAAAGAGTTTTGAAATATTGGCCTTGGCTAATATAATAAATGACAGTAGATTAGCAGGAAACACGAGGTAAAAAAAATCAAGAAAACACCAAAAAACCTTTGATTTTTATTTGGTTTAATGGTATCTTTTCAGGGATTTTAATGCAATCTCACGTGAACAGGTCTATTACGTAAGGTTTCAATAACTTACTTACTAAGTTTAATAGTATTAAGTTTAATAGTATTAAAAAAGAGTATTAAAAAGTTCAAACAGTATTAACGTATTTAACAGTTCAAAAAAGTAGTTAGTCATCAACAAAACTTGGAGGAGAAAAGTATGAAAAAGAATTTTTTGACTGTAGTAGCAATCATGGTCGTGGCATTTTTTGTGTCGACCGAGATTGCCAAAGCAGCCGACATCTCATTCAGCGGGCAGATTCGAACTCGTTGGGAAGTTGCTGAACATCAGGGTGGTGGTGCGGGAACAACTAATGCTTTCGACAACAAACCGGATGATTTCATCTTCAGTTCCGTTCGTCTCGCTGCAAAAGCTAATATCAACGACACGACATCCGCTTTCATCCAAATGCAAAGTGTTCGCAATTGGGGTAGTTCTGTTGGCGGTACAACTGCAACAGGTGCTGGTGATGGAAACGCTTCTTTCCAGGCAAATAACAGAGATGCTTCTGTAGGTATCCATCAGGCATACTTCACACTGAAAAATTTCATGCTGGATGGCGTTGACTTGAAACTCGGTCGTCAAGAAATCAAGCTTGATGGTTGGCGTCTGTTTGGTAACACGATCTGGACACCGGGTATGCAGAGTCATAACGCGATTCGAATGACTCACACGCATGACAATCTGACAATAGTTGCTTCCTACGTTCTGGCGCAGGAAGATGGTAGAAACATTGACTTGGCTGATGCTAATGATAATGATACTTACCTCCTCTGGTTGAATTACAAAGGTATCTTGGGTGGCCAGTTCTCCGGCTACTATGTCTTTGTGGACAATGGTTGTGGTAGCACTAGAGCAGCTGGCACTGCTGGTATTACTTGTTCAACTGGTGAGAATAATTTTTCCACCATTGGTGGCCGTCAGGCTGGACAACTTTTTGGACTGGACTACCGTGGTGAAGTTTACTACCAGTTTGGTCAGGCAGATGGTATAGCAAATGCTACCACTGGTACCCCTGATACGGACCGTTCAGCATATATGTTCGGTGTACGTGTTGGCAAAACCTTCAAAAACACCATGTTCAAACCTGGAGTCACCTTGTGGTACGACTACCTTTCTGGAACAACAGATAAAGACCAAAGAGACGGTAACTGGAAAAGTTTCAACACCTTGTTTGACACGGGTCACAAATTCTATGGTCTGCAAGATCTATTCTTGGGTATTGGTTTTGGTGGTACGGGTGGAACAAGAGGTTTGGGCTTGCAGGATTTAGCTGTTAAATTCAAGCTGAACCCAATGCCAGGCTGGACCCTTAAATTGGACGCACATGCTTTTGCAACGGCTGAAGGCGGACAAGCTAATTCTGCAACAGCTGGCTTTGCAAGCACCTCAACTACAGGCGCAAACCAGGGTGGTAACGGCTCGTATCTGGGTAACGAGATTGACGTAACTCTCGTTAACAAGTACAATGCCAACACCAAGATTATGATTGGTTTTTCCAACTTTAATGGAACTTCTACTTTCAAAGCTATCAGAGGCACCACTGGTGCCGCTGATGCAAACTGGGCTTATGTTCAGTTTGATGTGCAGTTCTAAGTTTGTCTTTACAAAAACCCTCCGGCCTTCGGGTCGGGGGGTTTTTTTTTGCCTGTTTCTTCCCTCACGTCATCGCGAACGACTGAAAGGAGTGTGGCGATCCAGGCGAGTGGCGTGGTTAAAAAAATTTTTAAGTCCTGCAAGGCCAAAAGAGCAGGTCGCCCTTCATTGCTTTAAGACCTTGCGGACTGTTTCTCGTTGACAGAATCATTCGCAATGACGAGCGGAGGGTTTGTGCGGATTTTCCAACAATTTATCCGTGTCCATCTGTGGTAAAGAAATCAAACTAACTATGAAACAACCGGCTGTTTACATTATGACAAGCAAACGCAATGGCACACTTTATACGGGTGTGACCAGCAATCTGGTAAAGCGTGTCTATGAACATAGAAATTCAATAGCTGAAGGTTTCACCAAAAAGCAAGGTTGCAAGCAGTTGGTCTTTTACGAGATGCACGAATCCATGGCCAATGCTATAATCCGTGAAAAGCAGTTGAAAGCTGGTTCAAGGAAGAACAAGCTCACATTAATAGAAAACAAGAACCCGGAATGGAACGATCTTTATAAAGAAATCACCTGACCATCGCGCAATGGCATTATAATCGTCATTGCGAGTGACTGGAAGGAGCGCGGCAACCCAGACGAGTAACGTGTTCTTATGGTACCTTAAATCCCGCAAGGCCAAGAACCTAGGTACCCTGCATAGCTTTAAGACCTTGCGGACCACTTCTCATCGACCGAGTCTTTCCCCTAGGTTGCTTCATCGCTTGCAGCTCTTCGCAATGACATTCTAAAAGATTCATCTCTGCGGTTAATTTTTTTATCTTTTTACAAAACAACTATGAAATATAAATTACTGACCTTATTCTTGTTACTCGTCCCCTGCCTCGTTGGGGCAGAATCGGAAGTCTTCAAGTTAAACGGAAAACCCGTTCCCGCTATTGTTGCCAAAGTCAACGGGGTGACTTTAAGCTCTACCCAATTAGAAGGCGAGTTCATTGCTTTCCGTATGCGCTCCCAACATCAGGGGAAACAAATTAAACCATCGGAAGAGCTTCTGATCGCCCGTGAAGTGCTCAAAGCAGAGATCATGAAGGAAATAATCACTCAGAAAGCAAAATCCCTCAACATCAAAATAACACCCGACCAAATCGACTTGCAGATTCAAGGTGTCGAGGACAAGTTTCCCAGTCATACGGCATTCATCACGGCTCTGGCTTTTCAACGCATGAATATAAAAGCCCTCAAAAAAAAATTGAAAGCACTCTTTTGGAAGACGAATTGATTCGCCATGAAATAGCTCCAAAAGTGAAACTAGACGATGACGCCGTCAAAAATTTCTACAACGCCAATAAGGCCAAGTTTATGAAACCCGCATTGTACCGGATAAGGCATATTCTCATTACTACGATCCCGTCTCCCCGAAAGTCGGACGATGAAGCCAGTCACAAGAAGGCCCTGCGCATGACCCGAATGATCAATGAAGAAGCTAAAACCAAAGCAGAAGAAGTTTTGCAAAAGGTTAAGGCGGGGGGAGCCAACTTTGAACAACTCGCAAAAGAGTTCTCGGAAGATGAAGCTTCAAAACAGAAGGGTGGGCTGTTGGGAGATTTGCATCCCGAAAGCACGATCCCAGAAATCGCAGAGGCTATGGTGAAATTAAACGAAGGAGACACCAGTGGCATTATCGATAGTTCGTTCGGACACCATATCGTGAAGCTGGATGAAATTATTCCAAGTGTATTGATCCCTTTTAAAGACGCACAAAGCGACATATTGAACATCTTAATGAAAAGGGAAACAAAAAAGCTATTCAAAGAATATGTAATTGATCTCGAAAAAACAGCCAAAATAGAAATTTTTATTTAACTATAAGCTGAATCCACACCCCTCCTAGCCTCCCCTCATGATAGGGGAGGAATTTTTTATCT
>JAESTE010000161.1 GCA_016763735.1 Nitrospinaceae bacterium
CCTCCGAGTCGATAGCTATAGCTGACACATTATTTCCGGATATTAGCAAACGTCCGGTAGAGGCCAGCCCTCCCTCCTCGTAAGCAGGAAACCCTGAACCATTACCGTTGCCACCCCCCTGGGAAGTGATGATACCGTTCTGGTCAATCTTACGGATACGTACTACTCCTAACACTTCTTCAACAATATAAATATTCCCCTCACTATCTAAATCCACATCTCTAATACGCTTGGTATAAGCTGTTGTCGCAGGGACGCCATCCGCACTATTTCCGCCGGCACCTAAGTTTCCAGCGATATGGTGGATAATACCGTTCGTGTCTATCTGAAAGAGTAGTTGGCCGCAACAACTAGAGCCAGAGTCAGATACAAAATAAATATTGCCTTCATTATCAACTTTCTCAAGCTTGATGCCTCTTCTGGGCCTCATTTGGCGGGCACTTTGCCCTTCAAAAGGCCGCCTATACGGTAAAGTTAGTGTGACATCTCCAGCCACGACCTCAAAGCTTCCATCACGCGCTATCTTAAAGATAAAGTAGTTACAGAAAGCTCCACATTGTCGACCCATCGTGTAAAAATTCCCTTCCGCATCCGTCTCTGCCTGGCCCATCCGTACACCAGGCCTATAGAAATTGAGATTAGTCGCCGTTCCGTAATATGCACCCGAGAGGTTCCCCGTACCACCCCCAGCGATAGTGGTGATAACCTTATTGATGCTTTCTGAACTGCGGCGGTTACCGTCGCCTCGATACAAAATTCGCCCTTGGGAATCATAAAAATGGTTCACATCGAGAGTCCAGCCACCAAGTCCCTGGCGCCGGTGGTCAAGACGAATGACGGAAGTCTCGTATTCCTGTACACTGAAAATTTCTGATCGACCTGGACCTAAGTCCACACCCGTTGTGACCCCACCGAAAGTCTTGACTCCCTGATATACGGCTTGATAGGCATAGTCTATTTTCACTTTCACGTTAGTTGTGCCCATGATCTCCCTGCCGTATATATCAAACCCGTCCCACTGAAACTCGTGTGTCAAATTGGCTTGGGGTGTGTAAGTGGCTTGAAAACGCCGACCCATCGCATCGATGGTAAGGTCTATGCGTTTGAGACTGGCGGGTATTTGGGTCCCCATCAATGGAATAATCAGCTTATCAGCGACGTATCCCTCTAACCTGTCGCTGGTATAGTTGAGATCGAACGGAGTACCGGTGATGGGAATGGTCTCGCCAAGTATCTGGCCTTCGACCTGAATGATTGAGCCCTTGCAGATAGTGCAATTGTCCGGTGGTAGTTTGGGTGAAGCCATAATCTGCTCGGGAAAAATATAATCACTGGGGAATCCGATGGGAAAATTCCAGTCGAAGGTGGAGAAATGTTTTACGGGCACGCGCCACAAACTGGAGCCTGTTCCATATTGGCTGGCAAGGGTTTGCCTTTCGGCATCGCTGATGCCGAGTGAGGCCAGCAACGTGACGTTGGCCGCCGTGCCGCTGCCATCGACATCGAGGTCGGCGAAACCGCTGGTGATGCTCAGAATTTCAATAACGCGTCCGTTATCTGTGGGCACCCAGGCCGCTTTTTTACGGTCATAATAAGCCGAAGGCACATCCGTCCCGGTTGGAAAGCTGAGAAAGTTATCCACGTAGGCCGGAATAGGTTGACTAAAGTTAACGGTATCCGCTCCTGCCGCAAGGGCTTCATCGATACTGAATTCCACAGCGTAGGTGTAACCTGTATTTAAAGGCAAGGGAGCAGGCATGGCCATCTGCCCACCAGACCCCACCGTGAATTCCGTCGCCCGCACTGTGAGGTTGGTCAGTGGCTGCGTCGAGCCATCGGGCATCACCATCTCCGCCGTGGTGCCGACCGGGAACATCACCGCCGCCTGACGGGTTCCATCCGAGTCAGTTACCGGACTGCTCATAGCGAAGGTGGGTTCTGTCGCCGTGGCCAGATTGATGGAGGTCATCTGCGTGTCCACTGGAATGAGGGCAATTTCGTCCGCAATGGAATAATCCTGCCACGGCACCTCGACCTTGCGCTGACCGGGCAGATACCCTGACTTTGAAAATCGAGAGTGAGGCGCCCACCGCCGTTGACCGCCATGTCGTAGAATCCATCCGCACGGGTGAGGGTCTGCCCGAATTCCGGATGATTCAACACCGTGACGGTGACGCCGGGAAGTGGATTGCCGTCGCGTGTGAACACCCGGCCGCGCGCAACAGCGGCGCGCTTCGGTTCGATAGTACCCGGCGTAACACCAGTTTGCACAGCATTGGGACCGGTGTAGAGAAACGTCGTGCTCTGGGACATGTCGGCGATGAGGGTGTTAGCGAGAGAAGGTGCATCGGGAATGATGCCGATGAACGGTGGCACAGGATCGGAAACGATCACAGTCTGCGTGGTTTGACTGATGAACCCGAATGTATCCGTCACCAAAAGCGTAGCGATGAAAGTTCCGGACGTGGTGTATTGGTATGACGTGGTAACCCCGCTGCCTGCCGGGGCTCCCGGCTCGCCGAAGTCCCAATCGTAAGAGGCGATTGAATCATTGGGGTCCGAAGAACCGGATGCGTCAAAAGAAACATCCAGAGGCGCCTCACCTTCAGAAGGCGTTGCCGTAAAAACCGCAATCGGCGGCAGGTTGATAACAGTGATCGATGTCGTGGTTTGATCGGTCAGGCCAAACGTGTCTGTAACGGTCAGCGTGACGATAAAATTTCCGGGCGTTGCGTATACGTGTGAGGCGTTGACTCCGCTGGCTGCCGCTCCACCATCACCAAAAGTCCAATTGTAGGATGCGATACCATCATCCGGGTCAGATGAACCCGAGCCATCAAAACCCACATCTAAAGGAGCGGCTCCTTCTGAAGGTGTTGCTATAAAAGCCGCAACCGGCGGCAAGTTAGGGTTGGTAACAGTGATGGAGGTGGTGGCTTGATCGGTCAGACCAAACTGATCGGTGACGGTCAGCGTGACCGTAAAAATTCCAGGAGTGTTGTATTGATGGGATGAAGTGACCCCACTGCCTGCCGGGGCCCCCGGCTCACCGAAGTTCCAATTGTAGGACGCGATGGAATCGTCCGGATCTGTGGAACCGGAAGCATCGAAATTTACATTTAGAGAAGAAGATCCTTCTATCGGATTAGCGGTAAATGCTGCGGTAGGTGCTTCATCGTCAATTATGAATTCGACGGAAATTTTGGAACCACGTTTTCCTTTAAGCTTTACCGAGAAAGAATTGCTCCCCGCCTTCAGCACAACTGGCAAAACTAGCTTGCCTGTTTTCTTGTTGAGCTTGATCTTTTTATGTTTGTGTTTGTGTCTTTTATGTCTTCTGTCCCGATCTTTGTCTTTATCCTTGTCTTTGTCTTTGTCGTGATCTATTTTTTGCGGAATGATTTTGTCACCATTCAGAACAACTTTTCCTTTTTTGACCCGCTTCTTTTTAGGAGCGTTTTCTCTTCCCCCGTTAAGGATGATCAGTGTTCCTGCAATGTCTACTGGGACATTGAATTGCACCGTCTCCGTTCTTGGCTTTCCCCGAACCTTCGAAAAAATTTGAGGACCGAAGACACTGATTTCCTCACCATGAGCGGGAGCCGGTATTGCCATACCAAATACTGCCAAGATTGGAATCAACAAAAAAAGTCGGATAACAGCCTTCATGGCAGGGCTCCTTAATGGGTTTAGTTAAAAAAGTGCCTTCACATATAATTAAACATACCAAATTATCTTTAGCTTAAATTAGGACTACCAAACCCTTATACCCCCACAAATGGGGGAGTCGAGATTAATTTTTCCGATATCCAATAAATAGCGGGATTACAACGGTTTTTGGAAGTGTTATTTTGGAGGAAATTGGCCGCTTAATGCCGCCCCTTACAGGGAGAAGCAATAGATCTGCATTTTTATAACTGTCAGGGCTTCTAGAAATATTTTTTATCTCTGTAGAAGAAAGTTACTTAGTGGGGAAACCAGAGGGGAAAGGCTTTATAGAGCACATCGGAAACCGACAAAATTAATTTTTTTTGTCGGTTTAGCGTCTGTTCTATCAGAGGGTCGAATCCCGACAGAATAGTTTATCCAGGAGCCACCGCGGATCACTTTACGATTGCCTTTTTCTGGACCTTTGGGGTTGTCATATGGCTTTTTCTCGTAATAGTCTTCATCGTACCAGTCCATAACCCATTCATATACGTTACCCGCCATATCATTCAAACCGAAATCATTTTCCGGAAAACTGCCTACCGGAGCAGTATGACTGTAACCATCCTCAAATTGCTTTTCTTTCCAACGTTTATCACAACTACGATCACAAAAATTAGCTCGATTGGACTCCGCTTCATTACCCCATGCAAAGGTCGATTGCTTGCCCCCCCTTGCCGCCCATTCCCATTCCGCTTCAGTAGGAAGTCGCTTGCCAACTTTTTCACAATATTCCATTGCTTCATACCAGGTAACTCTCTCCACCGGCAAGTTAGAACCTTTAAATTCGGAAGGGTTATTGACCATTACGCGTTGGTATTCTTTTTGAGTCACTTCATAGAGGTCAAGGTAGTAACCGCTTAACTTGACCGAGTGGAGGGGTTCTTCATCCTTAAACCATTTTTCCTTACAGTGATCATTGTTCTTAAGGCAAACATTCTGAGCTTCTTTTGAGACGGTTCCTCTAATGAACTCTCCACCGGGAATTAAAACCATGCCTTTGGGAATTTGTTTTGCCCCAATCGCCGCGTTATTTATTTTCGCACTTAACCCCGGCTTTTCCTTTACCTCTTCAGAACCAGCAGGTACCAACAAAAAAAAACAAGCCGAAAAGGTAATTACAAAAACCAGATTCTTAAACATAGATTCTTCTCCACCGATTGATCCTCTCACCCCAGGCCAGAGCTTTTTCGGTGACATTATTTTTCTTCCAATTTCCTGCTGCATATTTATTTGCTTCGGCGAGAGTGGGATAGATATGAATAGTGCCCAGAATCTTATTCATTCCAAATCCGTTTTTCATCGCTGCGACATATTCTGAAATGATATCACCCGCGTGAAGCCCCGCAATGGTCACGCCAATAATTTTATCTTTTCCTGGTACGGTCAAGACTTTAACTATCCCATGAGCCGCCTCATCGGCAATAGCTCGGTCCAGGTCATCGATTCCATAAGTAGTGACATCATAGGGAATCCCCTGTTCTTTAGCCTCTATTTCGTTCAAACCCGAACGTGCCACTTCAGGGTCCGTAAAAGTCGACCAGGGTACGGTGCTGTAGTCCACTTTGAATCCATAAAATGGACTTAGCATGGAATTTACCGCACAGTACCAAGCTTGGTGAGCGGCGATATGAGTAAATTGGTATGGACCCGCGACATCGCCACAGGCATAAATATTTGGGATATTGGTTTTCATATACTCGTCCACCTTAATCGTTTTCTGCGGGGTTAATTCTACTCCCAGCTCTTCCAACCCGAATCCGGTTGTGTTGGCTTTTCTGCCCAATGCAATCAACAGGGTATCGAACTCGACTTCGACCGAGTTTCCATTATTCTCACACTCCAAAAAATCTTTCCCGTCGCGCTTAAAGAATCTTTTGGGTGTGTGCCCTACTAATACATTGATGCCATCGTTTTGAAAACTCTCCAAAACCATTTGTGATACTTCAGGATCTTCTTTGGGAATCAGTCGTTCGTTGCG
>JAESTE010000162.1 GCA_016763735.1 Nitrospinaceae bacterium
ACGTTCTTGTTCCGGATTCCTGGTCACAAGTGGCGGTGGATATCATTGCGCAGAAATATTTTCGCAAGGCAGGTGTTCCGGCGCGACTGAAAAAGAAATTTGAACCGGGGATGCCCGAATGGCTCTGTCCTTCGGTTCCAGATGAAGAAGCACTGAACCAACTCCCTGTTTCAGCACAATATACTCGTGAGGCAACCTCGCAAGAAGTAATCCATAGATTAGCCGGGTGCTGGACTTATTGGGGATGGAAGAAAAATTGTTTCAATAGTGAAGAAGCAGCGCGTAATTATTATGACGAAATGCGTTATATGTTGGTACGCCAACTTGCGGCTCCAAACTCTCCGCAATGGTTCAATACGGGAATCAACTGGGCTTATGGTCTTGAGGGGCCGGCGCAGGGTCATTATTATTTTGATGAAGATGCCGGGAAATTACAGAAATCTACAAGTGCGTATGAAAGACCACAGCCGCATGCCTGCTTCATTCTTTCGGTCAACGATGATCTGGTGGGCGATGGCGGAATAATGGATCTATGGCGGCAAGAAGCGCGCTTATTCAAATTTGGCTCAGGTACCGGAAGTAATTTTTCCAACCTTCGGGGTTCCGGGGAGGGATTATCCGGAGGCGGTAAATCTTCGGGTCTAATGAGTTTTTTGAAAATTGGCGATCGGGCTGCGGGAGCGATCAAATCTGGCGGAACTACGAGACGGGCAGCAAAAATGGTCACGCTCGATATGGACCATCCAGATATTGAAGAGTTTGTCGAATGGAAGGTTAAGGAAGAGAGAAAAGTCGCGGCTTTGGCTGCTGGAAGCCGGATCACCCGTCGTTGCTTGAAAAGTGTTTTACAAGCCTGCTGGGCTGAAGGGTTGACTGACGAAATTCGTTTCGAAGTGCAGAAAAACAAAGGGCTTAAAAAAGCCGTTCGCAAAGCTCTCGATTGCTTTATACCTGAAAATTATGTTTACCGCGTTATCCAGTTGGCTAAGCAAGGCTTTAAAGATATTGAGTTTGAAGAATACGATACCAACTGGACCTCTGAAGGTTATTTAACCGTTTCCGGCCAAAACTCGAACAATTCGGTTCGTCTTACCAATGAGTTCTTGAGAAGCGTTGAATGCGATGGCAACTGGAATCTGATTCAGAGAACAGATGGTGCAATTTCCAAGACTTTGCCAGCGCGGGATCTATGGGATAAGGTGAATTTTGCTTCATGGTCCAGTGCTGATCCCGGATTGCAGTTTCATACCACCATCAACGAATGGCATACCTGCCCTGAAGATGGCGAGATAAAAGCGTCTAACCCTTGTTCAGAATATATGTTCCTCGATGATACGGCCTGCAACCTGGCCTCTATCAACCTGATGGAATTTTATAACGAGGAAAAAGGGTTGTTTGAAGCTGAAGACTATCGGCACGCCTGCCGATTGTGGACTCTCACTCTTGAAATTTCTGTCTCCATGGCGCAGTTTCCAAATAAAGCCATTGCGCAAAAGAGTTATGAATTCCGCACACTTGGTTTGGGTTACGCAAATCTCGGCGCGATGCTCATGGTCATGGGCATTCCTTACGACTCTGAAAAAGGCCGGGCTATTGCCGGTGCTATATCCGCTATGACTACCGGGGCTGCTTACGCTATGTCCGCCGAAATGGCAAAAGAGCTGGGAGCATTCACTCACTATGAGAAAAACAAATCGTCCATGCTGCGTGTGCTGAAAAATCACTGGCGGGCGGCTCACAATGTTGATGCTCAAGACTACGATGGACTCACCATTTTCCCGCAGGGAATTCAAGCGGAGCATTGCCCCGCATACCTTCCTGATGCGGCGCAAAAAGAATGGGCCGATGCTTTGGCTCTAGGAGAACAATATGGTTTTCGCAATGCGCAAACAACCTGCATCGCGCCAACAGGCACCATTGGTCTGTTAATGGATTGCGACACCACTGGCATTGAACCCGACTATGCGCTGGTCAAATACAAAAAACTTGCAGGCGGCGGTTATTTCAAAATCATCAATCAATCGGTTCCCGGTGCCTTGCGGCGGTTGGGTTACAAGCCTGAAGAGGTTAAGGAAATTGTTGAATATTGTGTGGGATCAGGAAGTCTGGATTCTTCTCCTTATATCAATCGAAATTCTCTGAAGAAAAAAGGATTCACGGATGATGTGATCGACAATATCCAACTGGAACTTCCGCGAGTTTTTGATATCAGTTTTGCATTCAACAAGTTTGTGTTGGGAGAAAAATTTTGTAAAGACGTTTTGAATCTTTCGGATGAGCAACTGAACTCCATCACTTTTAATTTATTGTCGCATTTGGGATTTACCGATGAAGAAATTCAATCGGCAAATGATTTTATCTGCGGTCGTATGACGGTCGAGAATGCTCCACATCTGAAAGAAAGGCATTACTCCGTTTTTGATTGTGCTACCAAGTGCGGAAGATATGGCGAACGGTTCATTCGTCCGGAAGCGCATATCCAAATGATGGCTGCAGCACAGCCTTTTCTTTCAGGGGCTATTTCCAAAACCATCAATATGCCAAACGAGGCAAGCATTGAAGATGTAGAAAAGGCCCACATGCTTAGCTGGAAGCTTATGCTGAAGGGAACCGCCGTATATCGGGATGGATCGAAACTCAGCCAACCTCTAAACAGTGTGGCGACCGAAAGCTTCAAGCAACTACAAATGGAAGATGACGATGAGGTTGCCGCGGCTCCGATAGCACCGGCCATGAAAGCTGCCGAGCAGGTTATCAAGATTATTCAGCACAAACGTAGAGCCCTGCCTCATCGGCGCAAAGGCTACACTCAGAAAGCGTCCATTGGTGGACACAAAGTTTATCTTCGAACAGGGGAGTATGACGATGGCACTCTCGGTGAAATTTTCGTCGATATGCATAAGGAAGGCGCAGCTTACCGAAGTCTGATGAACTGCTTTGCAATTGCCATTTCATTAGGACTGCAACATGGGGTTCCTCTGGAAGAGTTTACAGACGCTTTTGTTTTCACTCGCTTTGAACCCAATGGAATGGTTACGGGAAACAAGTCTATCAGTATGTCCACTTCCACCATTGATTATATTTTTCGTGAACTGGCAATCAGCTATCTCGGGCGTGACGATCTCGCACAGGTAACTCCGGATGATTTACGGTCCGATTCAATTGGTAAAAAAGATCAGCAGTCGAGTGATGAAGATGATGCCCCCGTATTAAAAAGTGAAGCGAAGGACTCCTCATCAACGGAAACCAATGTGCAAGTTGCCCCCGTTATTCAGGCCGTTCCAACCAACGGAAACGGTCATGGTAATGGCAACGGTGCTGCGAAATTGAGTGGGGGTACTGCTGTTGCCACCACAGCGGTGATTGCCAAGC
>JAESTE010000163.1 GCA_016763735.1 Nitrospinaceae bacterium
ACCTCCCATGGCGCGGCCTTTGCCCACCCGCTGTACACGGCGACACTGCAGCTGGCCCTGGTGCAAGGCGAGGTAGACTTCTTGGCCGAGGCGTCCACTGACGCCAGCGAGGCCGCCAGTTCCGCGGGTGTGGCAGGAGAAGGCACGGTGATGATGTGGGGAGCCATGACCCGTCGGTGCGGTCGATGCATCAAGGACCTGCGCGGTTGTATCGAGAAGAACGCGCCCATGGGAAAGATCCCTATGGACATGCATTCCCGGGTGTGCGACCTGTTGAGCGAACACTCGGAATTGATTGAGGCGTTGGTGGCGTCCCATACCCTCAAGGAGTCGTCAAAGGAACCCGCGGCGGAGGTGGACGAGAAGCACCCGTTTGCCAACACTCCTGGGTCTGAGTCATGCCCGTCACTGGACATGGGGTCTCTGACCGCGGCCCTGTTGGCGGCGGAACGGCACATGGTCGCCACCGGTGCCAAGTACAGCCGCTGGGGAAAGGCACGCGACTTGGTGTTGGTCTGGCGGGCCCGGCGTGACCAGAAGGAATCAACAGAGAAGGTGGCCGCCGAAGACATAGACGACGACGACATGAACACGGACATGCCGTGACTGTATGAATGTTACCCTCTTGTAATACACCATCGTTCTGACTACGACTGACTGCTGGCCCGCCATGGCTATGCCCCAAATCACGCTGCGGCTGGAGGCAGGCACCGTGCTGTCGGGGACACTCTTGGTGTACCAGCCCCAGCGCATCACCACCCGTTCCCCCGGCGGCACGTTCATGTCGGTGCACAAGTCCAGTGAAGTCACCATCGTAGGGCACGCAGACCGGGTCAACAACCGGGTGTGGTTCTGGTGGTTTGACACCACGACCTTGCCCCACTCCAACGAACCGGTCACCGTACGTCGAGGGTACGCCGAGGTAGACGACCTGGTGAACGCCAGGATACAGGACACCGTGCTGGTAGACGTCCACCACCAGAACGGGACCTTGGTCAACCGGCTCACGTTCAAGGTGATTGGGATCAAGTTCAAGGTGGGATGGAAAGTGCTCAAGGCGGCACCCAACGGTCCGGTGTTGTTTGGACCCATGGACGCGCGGACCGTGCAAGGCATTATCCGTCGAGGCACAGAGTTCTTCACCCAGCCCCAGACCGAGACCGACGGGATCGCACGATGGAGCACCGGGTCCGAGTTCTTCCCCGTAGGCAGCTTGCCGGCGTGGGCCTTTGTACTGGAATACTCCAACCCACCCACGCCTCGACGTCAAGTGGATTCGCTGCTGCAGCTCTTGCGCGTGGCCACCCACCGTCTAGGCTACACCGGGTCGGCCCTGGAGCCCGACAGCTGGTCCACCCCCGTCATGGGAGCGCTACTGGGGTGCATCTGCTGCATACTCCCGGTGTCCGCGGCCTACCGTTTCGACCGCACGGTGGCGACAGGAAAACCCCTGGGCAAGTCCCTGTCTGGCATGCGGCAAGAACGGCAGTCGGCCCACGGCGAGGACCAATGGCTGCACCCCCTGTTGATCCCCGGCGGCATCGCGGCGGCCGGCTTCGACTGCGAGGATTCAGCGTCATTGATCTTCTACGTGTTCATGTTGATGCGGTCCATCCCCGACGACTACCTGCTGGCCCCTGTGGCGGGCTCCCCCTTCGCACCCATCGTGTGGTCCGGTCTGCGTCGGTTGTGCCAGCTGGCCCGTCGATATACCCCGTGCTTCGCCGTGGGCACCCTGCTCATCAACGACCCGTCCGACCTCACGGGCAAGACCACCACCGTAACCTACCACGCCTACGTGATTGCCATCGACGAACAGTACCTCTTGAGCCGGCTGCAGGTGGACGCGTCAGGGGACGAGCAGAAGGGAGAGGCCAGGCTGCCCATGTTGACCCTGGAAGGCACCGAGTACACCACCGCCACCACTGAGTTCGTGGGACCTGGCGGCGACGCAGAGGGGCGGCTGTTCGACAAGGGGAGGATCCTGGACTCGCGGGTACACAGTCGCATCCCCTCGATCCGGCTCAAGAAGGGAGGGCAGTACCGTGACGTGGTCAGTCTCTCTGCCCCTCAGCTGTGGCAGAGCCATGGGGTGTGCGAGTGGGCCGTCATGACCCCTAACGGAGGAGGCCAGGGCACCATTGGGGCGTCATACGATGCCTTAGTGTCCCATGACTCGAGCCGGGTCGGGTTCAGGCCAGTCACTGAAGTGAAGAAGGACGAGATGGACGCGGTGTTGAGGGCAGTGGCACAGTTGCCTCGTACCCGAGGCTTGCCGGCCCCGGTGTTGCCCTTGTTCCCCTTCCCGCGCTGGGACCCACGCACCGAGCTGCTGCAGTTCACCCGCCCGGCGTCCTTCTCGTGTGGCGTCAAGTCGTTGTGCACCAAGTCACATCCAACCTTCTCAGGGGGCGTGCGTACCTACCCCTTGAACATTTTGCAGGGGGTCCCCACCGTAGAGATTGTCACCACACCACACCACACCCAGACCTTGCCCCAGGACAAGGGCCACCCAGGCAACGAGACCTTTGGACATCGTATCATGCACGGCCTACGTGGCATGCGTGTGTCCGGTCACGCAGGGTTGCGGTCCCTCGGTGCCGAGCCCCGAGCACTGGATTCTACCTTAAACCTGAGCAGTGACGACGAGTCGTAAACACAGAGCCCCAACAAAAAGGGAGATAGAGGGGGTGTATCTGGTGCACCCTCGTGCAGTCATCGTAATAAAACACGACTGTCTGCTACTCGATGCATGCCACACACGCCGACGTGTTGCGGGTGGTGGTGGCGGCGGTCTTGCTCTACTGGGCGTCGCAACCGGGCAGGGTCACGGGGTCTCACTCCCCGGCGCTGACGGTTGCGATCGTGGCGGCACGGCCACACGACTTCCCGCTCTTTGCCTACGTGTGCGCCCACCTGCAGAGCACAGCCGACGCCATGCGTGCCCGACCCGAGACACTGGTGCGATCCATTCGGTTGCACGTGAGCATGGCCCCACAGACGACGTTCTCGTCCACCCTGTTTGTGTTGCCCTCTGTGTGCAACCGGGACGACGAGTGGGTGCGGGAGCTGCAGTCGCGTGAATGGATGCCCCACAGCCAAGCCTTTACCCTCTGCTCCTACGCCAAGACAATCTTCAGGACGGTGCATGACTTGCAAACCCACCACAACGTGAACCTCCGCCTGACGCCAACACGCCTGGGGCTGATGCCCGAGTGGGTTCAACGAGACCATGGTATCACCCAACAGGTCTGGGCCCATGCCGCCTCGTGGTCAGCCTGGCTGAGGATGGCGTGGCAGGTGCGGGAACAGAGCCGTGGACCCAGGACCTACACCAGGGACGCATCGAAATACGTACCGGCCACCACCAATGCCCCGTGGTGGTTGGACAACCGTCCTACCTCGGCACCGGCGCCTACTGCTACTCCTACCCGGGGTCCTACCACAGCCCCTACCGCGTCGCCTACCTCCGTGCCCACTCGCGCCCCCACGTCTGCCCCTACCCCTATGCCCATTGTGTGCACCCGTGTCAAGGAGAACCCATGGTGTGAACAGTGCATAGGGCCTACGATAGAAGAAACCCTGCCGCACTCTGTCCTGGCGTGTCCTGCGGTTCGAGTCTGCCGCTGGACCCGACAGACGTTGCCCAATCAATTCAAAGTATGGGAGTGTGTATGCGAAACCACATAAACCGTTACACGGACTGTGTCGTGGTCATCTCCATCACGTCGTCTGCTTCGTTGTACTTGACCTCCTCGGAGGAGCCTTGGCGTGGGTTGAACTCCTCTTCGTCCTCGGCGTGGTCGCGCGGGTCGATGGACACGGTGAACGTGGTGGCCGGGTCGTCGACGGGGTTTAATCGCTCCGAATCCTCCAGGGTGGGGTCGGTGAACCCCTTGGCGTGCTGGCGGGCGTTGTAGTAGTAGACCCGCGCGACACAGTCCTCGCCCACGTACCAGGCCGCCACCGCCGCCAGCACGTTGACCGCCAGCGAGAAGCTGTACATCTGACGGGTGGCCCACAGGAACAGGCACACCACGACGCCGTACAATGTGATGACCCCGCCTCTCAGCAGCCAGTGGGACTCGAAGGATTTCATGGCGTCGTGCACCAGCACCATGGACCAGGCCACGCGCGGGGAGACGAACTGGTGGGCGCTGCGAACCACAAAGCCCGAGATGTAGGTGACCCCGAGGGGTTCGTTTTGCAGGAAGCCCGGGGGCAGAGGGAACCAGCTGACGCAGTTGCAGATCAGTGACAGGGCCAGTAATAAATGGAGCTTGAGGGCCAAGGACCACACCCGGTGGCGGAAGTGGCGGATAGGATACCACACCCACCACAGCGTGAAGTTGATGAGGTACATGAAGATGGCCCATATCGCGTACCCCTTCCAGTCCTTGCGCAACTGGGCGTTCATGGTGCTCCAGATCTCCCACAGGATGTCGCGGAAACTTACCATGCTGTTGAGGGTCCAGCCGTCTCGTTCGAACTGGAGGTCCGATACATGGGACCGGCGGATCGCCAGCACGGTGGCGGGGATGATGATGAACAGGCTCATGCCGCTGATGAACGACACCACAAACGGCAACCACGCCTGCCAGTGCCCCAGGTGCTGCACCCGGCGCTTGTGCTCTTGAGTCCCCATGGACCCGTCGCCGTCTCCGTTGCGTGCCGCATACTTGTGTATCAGGCCCGATTGCTGGCCTCTCACTCCGTCTGCGTCGGTTTCACGCGCGGCGGCATCAGACGCGTTACGTAGGGGAAATTCCATGGACCCACGGCTTTGCACTACGTAGGTTCGGATCTTCCCGGTCTATATATGCCCAAGACGCAACCACTTGTCTGAGACCCGTCTGCCTACCCAGGACTCAGACGCGGGGATGGCGTCCATGGACACGGACGACGAGGGCCCGGTCCAGGTGACGGACGTAGGGACCAAAGACAAGTTCAATGCGTCGGTCGAAGAATCCGCCGCGATGCTTGTGTCCAAGTCAGCCATGATCCGGAAACGAATAGACGACAGGCGCGCCGAGTTGGACCGCCGTGTGGCGGCGAGAGAAATTACATGGGACTCGGCGGCGAAGACTCTGTTGAAATTCGCTCGACTCATGAGCAAGGCCGAAGACGAGGCTGCGCCCGGGGCCGCGGGTGGCAAAGAGGAGGAGAATAAAGCAGCGGCGCCTGTCAGCCTCAAGAGAGCACGGCCCTCGGCAGTGGTCACCGACAGTGCCGACGCACCTGCTGTGGCCAACGCCAATGTCGACGCCTCTGATGTGGGAGTGGACGCAGTGGAGTCGCCGCATACTGCCAGATTCAAGCCCAACACACCTGTCACACCGATCCAATTGGTGCTTCCTGTCCCTCGTGTCCCCGTAGACAACGGGGACACCGACATGGGAGACGACACCAACAGCAACGGGTCGGTGACCTCTGAGAGTGGTGAAAGCCGCACCACCGCCGCCACGGAATCGCTGTCTTCATCATCGTCTGCTGGGGGTGGCGACTCCTTGACGGGTGCCTCGGACGGGTCGGAGCTCAGGAGGTCCCATGACGACGCCTTGACGGTGCCATTTAACAGGGACGGCCAGCCCATGCTGCCGGCGGCGGTGGAGGAAGAGAACAAGGCTGCACCCGAACCTGTTCAACAAGGGTCCTCGAAACGGAACAAACCCGTCGTTGTGCCCCGTATAGTGAAAACATACGAGGCGGACCATCTGACACCGGCACAGGCCCAAGCTGTCAAACGTGACGTCCGGGGGGCCCAATACGACCGATACCACGTCCGACAGATGGACCTGTCAGACAGGAGCGTGCGCCACAAAGCCCGGACCCAGACGGCCGAAGAGAAGGACAGGGCCGCAGCCAATGCCGCCGCCGCGTCGTCCTCGCCTCCGCATGTCCAAGGCGACACGGGCGACGCACCTGTTGAAGACAAGAACTACATCGTGAACATGGACGACAGCGACGAGGAGGAAGGCAGTGCATTGGATATCCCAGGCGCGGCTTCCGTGGCCCCCGTAGTTCACGTGGCTCCCGTGGTTCATGTGGGCCCATCCGCCGAGGAGCTCAAGCAGGAAAGGCTGGCGGCTGAGAACGCACGCACCGAACAGAAGGTGGTGGCAGACCTGGCCCTGGAGACACTGGGAACACGGCACAAGACCGTGGTGGCTGGGCTGCAGGCCGAGGTGGCTGGGTTGAAGGCCCAGCTGGCCAACATGAAGAAGGCATGCGAGACAAAGATAGCAAAGGTGTACACCGCATGCAAGAAGGAGGTTGACCAGGCCAACAAGGACAAGAAACTAGCCGTGGACCAGGCCAAGAAATCGTCTGCAGACGTCGCCAATGCCAGATCCTCACTCGTTCGAGTGGAAGAAGCGCTGAAGGACACCCTGGCTGAACTCAACGTTGTCCAGAAGACGGTAGTCGAGCTCCGCAAGGACAAGGATTTCCAGGCCAAGGAGTACAGTCGGATGATTGTACTGCTGACGTCGCAACTGGAGGCCAGCAAACAGGGCAATACCCAGAGCATTGAGGCCGAGAAGAAATCAAAGGACGACGCCAACCGACACCAAGTCGACGCCTTAGCAGCCAAGACAGCCCAGGACGCCGCGGCCCATCTCCACCAGGCGGAATCTTCTGCGTCGGAGGCCAAACTTAGCCAGAAGGAACAAGAGAACGCGCGCGCACTCGAGAACATACAGCTGTTGCAGTCGCAGATGCAGGGCATCGCCGAGACCATGGGCCTCCCCGACAGCGTGGTGGGTGGGGGCAACATCTACACCGCGGTTATCCAAGAAATAACCAACCGGGAAAACGCAGAGACGACCACGGCACGGGAGCTGGGTATCCCCGATTCAGAAATCAAGTCCGCCATCTTCGGTGCCCTCGACCTCCGCATCAAGGCTGCGATCGTCGCCGCCAAGGGGAACTTGACCACGGTACAACGCGAGTACGACGTGGCCAACAAGGTGGCCAAGAGAGCCTGGGAAGTAGTCACTGAGGTGGCCCCGAACCGGGATGTGGCGGACATGGACGCAGACGCAGGCATGGAGGAAGCCAAGAATGCCCCCCCGGACCCTATCACGGTGATCAACTTCCTTCGGCACGTCAGCGCAATGAAAAGACGTGTGAATGTTCTGGCTGCCGCCGCGGGACGGATCGCCGACCTGGAGGGTACCGTGGAGCGTCACAACACAGCAGAAGAGAAGGCCCGGGCGGACGCCAAGCAGGCGGAAGAGGACGGTGTCGAACACGAGACCCGGGCCGACGATTTTCAGGCACAGGTCCTTGAACTCAAGGCAGCAGCAGTCGCATCCGACAAGGAGTACAACAAGAAGTTGGACGCGATCAACGAATTGAACCTCGCGGCCGAGGAGAAGGTAGAGAGCCTGGATGAAGCGATGAAGAAGGCACTCGCCGAAGAACTCGCCAAAGCGACCGACCAAGATGCAGTCGATGCCATTATGCTGGAAATGAAAGCGCTGCTGCCCGAGCCGAGGGCGGAAGCCGTCCACATGATCATGGGCGCGCCCGCGGGAGAGGAGAAGAAGGAGGGGGGGCCAAAATCCAGAGCACTCCGCAAACTGAAAACCCGTCTGGAACAACTTGCAACCACCAACAAGACCCAGAGAGCCACCATCGCCGAGCAACTCAAAACCATCGACAGCCTAGATGAGAAGGTGGTCGACATGACCCGGGAGCTGAAAAACTTAGAGGACGACAACACAGACGCGGGGACCACGGACCGAGGCACCAAGAGGGGACACGATGTGCTGGACGAGATTGATTCGAAGAACAGTTCCATGGGCGTGGAGGAGGAGGAGGCGGAGAAGAAGAACCAAACCATCACGTCCTTGACGGTGGAGCTCAGGGAGGCCAAGGCAGAGCACAAAGCGGCGGTGGAGGAACTGGATACCCAGGTCAAGGCTTTGACCACGTCGAGGGACGAGGCCGTCACGGCCAAGGATGCATACGTAACCGAGATGGCTACCGCCAACACAACCCTCCTCGGGCTCAACGACCAGCTCGCAGCGGGCAACAAAGCGTATGCTGACCTCGAGGCCGATCTCACGCTGAAGGATGTAAATTTGGCGGCGCTGACGGCCAATATTACGTTGCTGGTGGCCGCGTTCCGTAGCTTGCGCCCTCTGCAGGCCGACGCCGACGAGAAGAGAGCCGACGAGGAAGGAGACATCCTGTCCCCCAAATCGTTGATTGATATGGTCACGGAGCGGTTCCGTGCCATGGAGGTCAAACTCAACGAGGACGGGATTGTGCTGATCAACCAAAACCTGAAGCTGGAAGAGATCCATGCTGCATTGGTACAGGCCCGGCAGGACTTGGCCAACACGAATGCGGCCGGGGACAATGAGCAAAAGCAACGGCTGCAGCTTCAAGACATGTACAGACAAATGACTGGTGCCCTGGGGCTGAAGGACAACACACTCGAATGGCAAGCAAACAAGTTGGCGGCCATGGAGACCCTCCGGGCACAGGCCAGTGAACTCTGGGAGGACCGGGAAGCGTTGCGGGCCAAAGTGCACCAACTCCTCTCAAACGCAAGCGTGGACGTGGACGCCGACGCGAACGCGGACGAGCCGTACCAACAAGTCCCCTACGGCCCTGCCGGTCGCAAACGCTTGCCAGGCGGCGACAACGACAACGACGACGACAGCAAGTCCAAAGAGTTAAAGGACGGCGACGACCCAAACAACAGGCCTTCCGTAATGGACGTAGACGAATCGGGAGGAGGCGGTGCTGCACCCGGGGGAGGAGGCGGTGCTGTGCCCGGGGGCGGAGACGGGGGCGACCCCAACGCCCCACGTATCGACCCGGTCCAGCCTGACGGCGACCCGTTCAACGAGAACAACGACCGGGACGAGAAAATGGAGTTCTCGGTAGAGGGGTTGGTCGTGCGCATGCAGTTGCCACACTACAACATGATCTCGATCCCCCACAACGCCATCCTGGAGAGGGTATACAAGAAGCTCATGAAGTCCACCGCGGGCATGCCCGAACGTGTCCTGGCCCGGTTGATCGCCATGTTGTACAGTTCGCTGGAGGAACGGTGGAGTACACTGTGTTTGCAGGTGTACGGCGCCAACGTCCCCAACAGAGACCCCCATCTCGTCCCTAGTTTTCTGATCCCCCAAGCCATGAAGTCGGCGCTTGTTCAACACAACAGCCAACTTCCCTTCCTCAACAAACTCAGACCCTATGTCTTTGACGTGGCCGAGTTGATCCAGACCCCGGGGTACTACCCCAGTGACGTCCGGGACTACGCCATCATCCCGTACGTGGACCTTAACAACCTAGGAGTCATGATGACCGGGATCTGGAACCAACTCAAGTACATGCCCGGCAACGTGTCGATCGAGGACTTGGAGGGGGTTCAGATCGCCCTGTTTCCCCTGTACATCGGTGCTACGGGCCAAGGCTTTGACAAACGTATTGTGCGCGAGATCATGTACAACAAGGCCATCGAACTGACCCATGCCCGCCCAGTGCCCGTGGGCCAAGTCACGGACGGCGACGACCCTATAGTGTGGAACATCGGACGGCTGACCATCGGGCGACACTCCGAGGCGCAACTTGACAAACCTGAAAGCTTGATCAAGTTGATGGCTCGGGTGTACTTCTACCGCCAACTGCTGTCGTCTCCTCAGATCATCACGGCGGTCAACTTTAGCGACGACCAGGTGATTCACGTGATCAAGGTGTGTGTGCGGCAACTCGAGAAGTGGCACAACGGCAGCTCCAACCACTACGCCATTGACCAAGTCCCATTGTACCTGGGCAACGCGGGCTCCAAGACCAGGCCCGTGGACATCAACAGCGACGGGTCCTTGACCGAGTCAGGGCTGAAAGGGTACAGACACAGGACCCTGATGACCCAACGGAAGATTTTGAACATAAACCCATGAGTCCAGTAAACACACGGTGCATACCCGTCTATTAAACACACGTTTCATGTATGCGCGTGTGGTGGTGGTTCGTGGCGTTGTGGTGGGGCGCAGACGCCACGGTATGCAACACCCTGACGTGGCGCCGTCCTGACCAAACCAACCACACCTGGGACTTGACCGTAACGGCACAGGCCAACGCCTCGTCGGTGATTGTAGACGGGTGTGTCTACCCTATTCCGTGGACCACACCGGTCTTGTCGGTACACCCGCCTTGTACATTCTTGTTGCCGGTATGCGGACCCGGGCACAACATCAAGGTACGCATACGAGCTGAACAACGCAACGTATTCCTGTGGTCGTTTGTGTGGGACGGATGGACCTGTACGGGTGAACGGGCTGACCATGGCTACTGGATCACCTGGGGCGACCGGGTCTACACACTGCCTGCGCCCGTGCACAGCGGGTGGGTAGGGTTTACGCTGACATGGAGCAACCGTACGTTTACTGTGACACATGGAGACACCGACCGATTCGTGTCTATGCCATGGCCCTTTGCAGACCCGCCCGTGCATGTCCATTGCCAACTGGGCCCGGCGTCTGCGCAAACCTTTGTGCACCGGGTGACCTGGGACCAGACGCCACCGGTAGAGGGGCTGGCGTTGCTGGACTACACAGACGACCCCACCAACTGCGCCTTGGTGCCGGTGGGGGTGCCCGTTGACCAAGGGGCGTGGACCCGGACCCGTTCGTCAGCCACCCTGACATTATCATTGCAAGACTTGTTGCGGTGCCGTGACCAGAGTACCCAGCCGCTGGTCCGTTTCACCGGGGTCATCAGTGTGATACATACGCCCACCGTCTACCTCACCGTCTCCACGCGCCACCCGTACCGCATGCACCCTCCGCCTCGTCAACCCGACCTCTGGGACCCGGGGACACGGCGGTGGCGGGTTTGTGGGTAGGGCGTGGCGCGGCTGGCGGGGGTGCCGTGCACGTAGGGAGACCACGACCCAGGCTTTCCTCGGCCTGCACGTATGGGTCGGTACGAAGGATGCACCGATCCGCTGCGGGGTGTGTGACGCTGGATGAAGTCTCCGTCTGGGTATTCGACTTGAGAATCTACTAAAATTGTCACCGGTGCAAAGTCGCTTTCCCGTGTCCCGGGTGTGCCCACGGGTTGTTGAATCGGCTGCTGGTCGTGGTCTTGTCGGTACTGTTCCGCCAGGGTATCGGCTTCCAGTAGGATAGCCGCCACCATCACAAAGGCGTCCCCCACTGGCTGTTGAGGCAACACATCCTTAGCCCCCACCAGTGCGTGGTCTGCGTCGGTCCACACGTAGTTGCGTGCGCTCTCCGGCAACAGCACCAGTCCGGTCCTGAACTGGGGGATCACCCCGTACTCGTCGTACTCATCTTCGCCTGCCGCGTCCACGATCGGAGGTGAGTCCTTGGGTTTGGGCTTGGACTTGGTCTTGGTCTGGTCGGCCATTGCGTTCACTACTTAAAACGTGTGCGTCTGTCACGGCAGGTCCTCTGACACGTGCACCTGCAACTCGACGTTACCATGCGTACCTTCATTACCGAAAACTTTGCGCGGCTCAGCCTGTTCATCCAAGGCTGTCCGTACTACGAGAACACCCTGCCCGAGCAGTTCGCCGTCATCATGACGTACAATGGAGTCTTCCTCTACACCTTCATGCTGGTGATCGCCGTGTACGACCGCAGCCTGTTCCATATCATTGCGTGGACAGGAGTGGCCTTCACCTCGATGACGGTGTCTGTGCTTGAGGCCTACGTACCCTTGGTGAAGAACACCTCGTCGCTGTGCACGTCCCGGGAGGTGGACATGCCCTCCACCGACGTGGCCATTGTGACGTTCGTCATTGTGTTCTACCTGATCTTTGACCTGTTCATGGGCAGCCGCCGCATTTGGATCAGCTTCTTCCGCTTCACGTGGTTCCTGTGGCTCTACACGACCACCGTAGGATCCATGCTCTATTTACTACTGTACGACATGCGCGAGATTGCCGCCAGCACGGTGGTGGGGGCGTTCGTGGGGGCTCTGGTGGCCACCTTCACCACTCTGGTGGTGGTCCCCAACCTCGACACCCCGGTGATGGGCAAAGTGTGCTCCTTCCTCATGGTGGACAACCGACGCATGCGCTGACCGACCAAGCACAAGGCCGAGTGCGAGCTGGTGATCTGCACAGAACATGGATGCTCTGGCAACGCAAGGCCTAGTGTTGGCGTTCAGAAATGTTGCCCAGAGCATACCTGCAATTCTGAACGCCAACGCTACAATTCTAGTGTTGGCGCTCGAAAATGGTCTCTAGAACCTGGCCGCCGTTTTGGACGCCAACATTAGTACATAGTCTCGTAAGTTACAACATACCTTCACCACCCTGGTGGTCCCCAACCTCGACACCCCGGTGATGGGCAAAGTGTGTTCCTTCCTCATGGTAGACACCCGATGCGTGCGCTGACCGACCAAGCAAAGGGCCGAGTAAAAATCTCAACATAATGTGTTCATCCTTTGATTTGTACGGTTTGATCCAAAACCGTCTGCCGGACGTCGCCGATTTGTAGGCCCTCGACGTCCCGAGGCGGTGAAATTTCGGAGCAAAAAAGAAGTGCGTGAACGCTCGCGCGGCTCTCCATGGACGTGGTGGACCCGGACTACGTGCAAAGTGAAGCGACAGCGGGAGGGACCACGACAGACGACGAACCCGAGCCAGGCGCGTCGGAAGAGTCCAGCGGCGACACCGATCGGGATGACGACGACGACGAGCCGTGGTTGGACGTGGAATTGGTCGTGCGCGAGTTGCTGGTTCAACACGCACGGCCCTTGCCCACAGACACGCACCCGGCGTTTCGAGTGGCCGGTTTGCAGGCCTACAGTCTGGCTGGAGTCGATCGCCTGCATGGGGCCCTGTACTTTCGCAAGACCGATGTGACGTCGCGGCTGTGGGCTGGCGCCAAGAACTTCATCGAAGTGCTGCGACGCCGCAAACACAGTGGCGACATGTTCCAAGAACACTTCCACCACGCGCTGGTGAAGTACATCCTGAAGCAAAAAGCACAGAAGGGTCAGATCACCTGCCAAAGTTTCTATCGAGTGTCCTCCCTGGATTTGTACCTGCGCCACGACATCACGGTGGACAAGCATGGCGCCCCGCGTGCCAGGTTCCGCAGCTCGGCCATTGCCCAGGTCGTGGGCGACCATTTCAATTGCTTTGTCAGCAGACGCGAGGCAGACGAAAAGCGCGAGGCGATCCAGGAGCTCCTCCCCCAGGACAGGGGCACTGGGCTGGGTCTGCTGACAGGGTTCGAGAAATTGGAGCAGGAACAAGTGGAACGTTTGGTGCTGGGATACTTCCGCGCGCACCCACCCACGGCGAGGTTCCAGCGCGACTTGGCTGCCATGGATGTGCAGAACAAGGACGGCAAGCGAAGCCCACCGCCCATGACCCCGCCAGTGCGCAAGAAGAATAAGTCGCGTCATGCGACCTGAATATCTGCACAGAGCGTGGATGCCCTGGCCACGCAAGACGATGCAATCCTGACCCAGTGTTGGCGTTCAGAAACGTTCCCCAGAGCATACCTGCAATTCTGAACGCCAACGCTACCATTCTAGTGTTGGCGACTTTTGGTTTCTCGACAAGACCGACCCTGTACACAACAAAACGTCAACCTTCGTTCACGTGTCGCACATTGTTGACTTGTGCACCATGGCACATCAACTGCCACAGGCCTCTGCTGCATTAAGCGCTGTCCTGAACGCCGAGTGCGCAAACGGGTTTGGGTTCCAATACAGAGAGGAAACCGGGATTCTGATACTGGTCTTCATGACGGGAGAGGTGTTGCCCGATCAAGACCCGTCACGCATTCTTCCCGACCGGTACCCGCTGCCTGACACAGTCTCCATCCGAGAGGGAGCCGACTGCACATCAGTCCAGAGAGGCAACTGGTTAGGCCGTGAATACCTGGAGGTGCACTGGAGCGAGTGGGACCGGATCCCCATTGTCCTGCAATGGCTCCTGGACCACCACGTCAACATCCAGTGGCGTCCCAACTTCCAGGCATACTTCCCGGCCGGGTCGAGGTTCTCCTGGGACGAGGCCGAGCGCAGATGGGTCGAGTCCAACGACCACGACACGACCCTCAAGGACATGTGGCTGTTGAAGCTTGTGCACCGCACGGCCCTTGAGCCCTACAACTGGCACACGGAGATCGGCAGACAGTGGTGTTCTAGAGCACGGACACGGTTGAACCTGAGTCCTGTCAGCGACCACACACAGGACAACCGGTTCACCTGGAACGGCTACAACATCGCTGCCGCCGAGTCCGGGGTCTACCACTTCGGCGGGTGGAGCAACGCGGACGTCTCCCGCTGTGCCACACCAAAGAAGGTTCTCGAGACCAAGGTCGCACCCGACATGCCAACCCAAACAATGTGTGTGGTGTGCTTGGAGACTGCTGGGGACACACTGGTGTTGGACTGCGGACACGTGTCGGTGTGCCGCGCGTGTTCCCTCAAGCTCAAAGACACCCCCGACGCCAAGGTGTGTGTGCAATGCCGCCAACCCATCGTCGAGGTGTTGATGGACGAGTGAGCCCGAGTACCTTTGACCCAATGAATACATCTATTCGATTTGTGCACCTCTGCGTACGCCGTGAATGTGTCACCATGCTTAGCATGTACATGGTCAACGTGGTCGGGTGCTGCGCCGCGGTGGTGCTCGTGGTTACGTTTGTCACATTGCGGTTCGTGATGGACCCAAAACACTTTCATATAACAATTGACCCCCTCACAAACAGGAACTCGCGGTCACCCAAGTCCGACCTTGCGTACATGATATCTGCAGTGCTGCTGCTGTCTGTCCTGTGTGTCTCGGGGGTCGTCAACCGTAACCTGCCGATCCTGGGGAACTACATGCGACACGATCTGGGATGGAGCGCCCTTGACGAACCGACGGGGGTTGCTGTGCTGGCAAGAGCAATGAGGACGGCCGCGGAGTACGTCATGGACTATCTCCACAACACGTCCGGCTACCCGCTACACCCAAGTCTCGTGCCGTACGTCGCGGTGATGATGTTCGCAGTGGGTATGATCAGTCTCCACCTGGTCAGTCGCCTAATCTGGCCGCGCAGGGCGGACACGCGCAAGACTGAGTAAAGATAACATATTCAATGTTCATTCCTTTGGTTTGTGTATACACTCTATCGTGCCCGGAGGATTCTGCCCATCTTGGGGTAGAGGTGGCGCTCCCACGACATGAGCATGGTATGGAGCCGCACCATGAATCCGGCAATGATGACGGCCATGATGGCGTACCAGGCTCCGTGCACACGTACCGAGAAGGTAACAGCAGAGTCGTTGCGGCTGTTGTTGAAGCTTTGGATGGTGGCGGTGGCGTTCTGGTGGTGGAAGCTGACCAGCAGGGCCATGTTGATGGCGTCGACGCCCACCGCGTGCCACAGTTGCACCAGGAAGGTGTTGACGTGGTTGTCGTCTTGGTCGGTAGGTCCGTAGCGGTAGAGGACATGGTAGGCCATGAAGTTGGCCAGCAGGCTCCAGCCGGTCAGGGCCACAGCCATGATCCACCACTGCTCGGTGCTGAGCACATCCTTCTGTGCCAGCTCGGCCAGGGCAAACATGGCCAGGATGCCCGCGAAGAGGAAGTTGGCCGATTGCGTCATGTTGATCAGGTTCCAGAACTGCCAGCTCTGCACCTTCACGCTGGCCCGGCCACGTTCTTCAAACATGAGCTCTTGTCGTTCCAGTTTGGTGGCACCGTTGCTCACCCCCGCGAGACCTTGTGTAAGGCCTCCGATCGCGTTGGTGAACCCACCCAGAAGATCTGCTGCGCCGCCGCTCATAGTGTCGGCTGCGGTGTGTGCGGTACGCCCCCGTGTAGTGTTTCCAGTCCAGGTCAAGTATAATGCCGGGGCGAGATCCTTTCAGGTCAGCCAACACCCCTGTTGGGACAGGGAGTCTTTGGCAACCATAAGAGGATTTGGGTGGTATGCACATGTGTTGACCACACCTCTACATCACAACGCGTGCGTGCCCTTCCCTTCGTGGGATGCATGCAAACGGACCCGTCGCTGTCCAGTCCCCCCCGCCACTCCCCAGTCTTCCATACGTTCCCGAACCCCAGTGCCCCGTCGCCTTCGTCCAGGGAACACCAACCCCGCACGTGCTGGACTCGGTGGTTGAAGTTCTGCCGCCGTCCCTGCCCCCGCATGATTCCCGGACTTTCCCCCGTAAAGACCCCCATGTCGTCCAACACCGGGGTGACGTCAAAGGGGTCGTCGGCGGAGTTCAAGCAAGACACGATCAGCACCTTTACCTTCCCGAAGTCAGCTGGACACCTGGCGGTATACTTAATGGTCTTGTTGATGATGCTGATCATCTCCGGCAGTGTCAACCGAGCCTGGGCGGAGACCGTGGACCACCTGCTGGGCAAGGAAACAGGGTGGGACAGAATCGGGGCGCACTGGGGGTTCACCTCCCTCACGGTCGCGATCTTCCTGGTCCTCGGGTTCACCCTGTCGCGGATCGAAGAGAGGAAACGACAAGAGAAGCGAGCGCTCCAGGACCAGACCGGGGGACGGGTGTCGGACAGCCTCACCGACCAGGGCACGAAATCATTGTTACATCACCGCCACAATCTGGCCCAGGTCGTGTCTGGCGTGGCGGGTGTGAGTCTGTCGGGTCTCAGCCACGAGCTCAACACACTAATGAGCACTACCGGCGGACAGATGTCAACCTTCTCTCCGGCGATGGCCCCGGCCCCCGTCGGTTCACACTTCTCCTCCGGGCCGGGGCAGCGTGGTGCCGGGCAGGGTACCTTGAGTGGCGCCCGTACGGGCAGCAGGTTCGGGCGTGGGGGGCAAAGCACGTCCAATGTGGGCTACAGTTTCTAAAGTACGAGCCGGTGGTGCGCCACACGGTCGTGGCAGGCAGCATGCTCATTAGTCTGGTATGGGTGGTCTTGCTGTTGTGGGCCCTGCTCCGTATCCCGGGGGCTCAAGGCAGCGACGTGCCCTTGGCGTGCCCAGGTGTGCCGCGCTTCAGGCTCATGGCGCCTTGGCCCACACGTCGCATGCCCAGTGTCAGGGTCCAGACCGGGGGCTCGTGTGCTCCGGTGGTGCAGACCACGTGCATGACCCGAGTGAACGTGTACCGCGGCCAGCTGGACCCCTCAGGCTGGAACACATTCCTGGTGAACGTACCCGTGTGCCACCAGCCACCGGAAGCCGAGTGGTCGGTCAAGGTGTTCTGTTCGGGGGTGCCCAACACCGAACAGGTGGTACGCGAACCTGGGGTGGTCAACGCCACGTCGCCTCAGCTGGCAGACTGCCCCTTGGTGAACCTAGACTATACTATACAAGACGAGACCGACTCGTGTGGCCCGGTGTGGCTCTCGTTGCGGATCGGACAGAACCCGTACACTGGAAAACCCGTACGTGTGTACCAGCGAGGCACAGTGCACGCGGCAGACGTGGTGTGGGACCCGGAACAGCACGAGGTGTGGACCGTATCGGTGCAGAGGCAAGACATGAACCGGCCCATGGTGTGGGACGTGTACCCCCAGGACCTGCGTTGCCCCTCCTCTCACCTGACCCTGCCGCCCCTCGAGGCGTGTGTGCGCCCCGAACCCTTCACGCTCCGGTGGTCGGCGCACATGCCACTGTGGACCGCGGCCATGTGGTTCGTGGTGTTCGGCACCTTCCTCATCGGCCTGGCGTCCAGTGCATGGGTGACCTACCCGCGTGGAGGGGCCGTGGCCATGTCGTTGATCCTGGCCATGCACGTACCCTTGGCGGCGCACACCCCCTTCCTCTTGTACATGGCGGGCACGGGAGCCGCCATCACCCTCCCGCTGTTCCTCTTTGCCTGCCGCTCGGGGCGTGCTGTGTACGAAGGCGCGGCCAAGTTCCGCCTGCCCAGCCGCGCCACCACCGAGGGCATAGGGTTGTACGCCGTCTTCTGCCTGTTCCAAGCCATCATCCTTTCTCTGGCCATGGTCTTGCGTAGCTAACACATTCGTGCACCGCGGCAAAGTAAAACACTGGGTTTATAGCTAAACACACCCCGTGCCTCCCTACTGGATGACCACCCCCTACGAAGGGGCGGTGGCCTTCGAGCACCTGACACATGCCCAGTGGTTTGTCTTGCTGAGCAACGTCGCCTTCTTCCTCACGGCCTGGTTCGCCCTGCGCCGCAAACAATGGATCCGTACCGTAGGGTTCGTGCTGGTGGTCCCGGCCTCCTTTGTCTTCCATCTGGCCGTGGACACCACCGTCATCAAGTCCGAGTTCCGCTGGGAGATGGCCGACACCGTGGCGTCTGTGTACATGTCTGTGACCATTGTCATGCTCATGGCCCACTTCCACAACCAGCTGACGGAGCTGGTGATCGAACTCTGTATGGTGCCCATCATCGTGTGGGTCTCGTACCTGCTGGTGGTGTGGAGCCACCCCGACTGGAAGTTTATCTTCCCACCCTTGGCAGTCTTTGTGGTCATTGTCGTGCCGACTTGGCTCGTACACGGCCTGCCCCCGGCCCGTATACCCTGGCTCATGGCCGGCCTGGTGCTCACCCTCACTGGCGTGGCCTTCTTCATGTTCACCCCGCTCATGTTCCAAAAAGGTCCCCAATACCGGCAACGAGACTTGGTGTTCCACGGGCTGTGGCACCTGCTCAGTGGCGTGGGCAGCGGGTTCCTGATCTACGCGCTACGGGACCCCCATTTGCTCAACGACTACACGTTCATGGGCGATATCGTGTAACCTACCGGTTCTTGTTTCGTGTTCGTTCAAACAAATGAAACTTTGCATAAGTCGTGATGTGCGTGCTCCGTGAGTACACGACGTCCCAAGGCGGTATAGACTCTCTGTTCTGGGCACCATGTGGTACAGCAACTACAACCCCGGGGTTGGCAGCACGTTGATCCATGTGATCACCACTGCCTTCTTCTTCTGGTCCGTGATGGACGCACACTGGTTCGAGGACACCACCACCAAGTGCCACGAGGGAATCTTCCTGAAGCGTTGCCCGGGAGACAGCTCCCCTGAGAAACTCACCAACCTGCAACCCGAACAACAAGCGGCTCAAGTCCTGATCCCCATCTGCGTCGGACTGGCAGCCATGCTCATGATCGGATCGTTCCATCAATGGGGCAAGCTGCGCGTGGACGGAGAGGAGCACATTGCATTCGTGGCGTCACGCGGCACACTCGCGTTCCTGCTGGTGGGGTCAGCATGGGCCGCCTTCGGTCTGCTGCATTCCGTTCACAACACCAAATTTGTCAACGAGGAGTTGGATCAACTGTATCTCTTTTGGATCTTCCTGGTGGCCGCTATTCTGGCTACACTGGACCTGTTCACAGGACAGTTCCCCAGCTTCCTGCGCAACAACTACTCCAGCCAGGGGTACGCGTCTGGAGTATAAGCTCAAGTGGAGTAGGCGCCCGGGCCCCCTGCGCCGGATGTACACACCACCTCAACCGTTTTGTCACCCTGTCCGCTGTCGCTCCCTCCCCCTCCCCCGCTGTCCTTGCTATGGACACTGTCCGCGCGGTCGTCGTAGACTAAGTCAAAGTCGTCTTCGTCTTCGTCTCGGTTGCCCAGTGGCGCCTCGTCTCCCAATACACATCCCCCGCATCGATATATTCCCGTGACTTCTTGGTTGGCGCTGCGCCGTGAACACTGGCAGCACAACGCCCAGGGCTGCTGCAACACGTAGTAGTTCTTGCACTCCATCCCGAACGCACACACCCAGTCTTCTCCCCCGTCACGCGACATAGGCTCCGTGCACATGCAGCACTGGATACGGTGCACGGTACAGCGACCCCAGTGTTCGTACACACAAACGTCGCACATGGCCACGCAACAGGTCTTCTCGTTACAGAAGGTCAGTTCACGGTGGGACTTGTACTCCATACGTTCGCCACAGCCGCCACAGCACCTCCCTGTGCGCTTGACCGGTCGGGGCGAGGACTCAGAGTCATCTTCGTCGTCACGTGGATGCACTCGGGGCATGGTCGAATGAAAGTGTGTCGTCTCCGTGCGCCCACATAGTCGACATCACCTCGTGTCGACTTTTTACTCGGTCGACTTTCTTGGTGTCGACTTTCAGAATCGACACTTCTCAACCCAGTGTGCCGCGTACATCCTCGATCACTTCCAACTTGTCAATTCGTTCACAACCCACTGGTCAACCCGGTCTTCAAAAGTCAACACACTTCGTCAACATGTGCGACCCTCCCCAGCCCAACTACTCCTCTCAGTCTCCTGTCCATGGCATGGACGACGAAGACGATGACGATGTCTCCGAGGCCCCGTTGACCCAGAAACGGTCCCGTGCAGGCACCCGCAACAAGCGCAACCGCAAGCGCACCAAGGTGGTCGACGCAGACGTGGTGGTCGACGGCACCGAAGAGGACGACGACGGCGAGTTGTCGGACCATGCCCACGAAGAACAAGTCCAGGAAGAACAGGCTGACGCCAAGAAGTACCTGAACAGGCGCCGGTCTCCTCGGTCGGACCCGGCCAAGAAAGCCACCCGCACAGACGAGACCTTTGCCGCCGAGGTGCAGCTGCCTACTCCCTCTACCTCTACCGTGTCCACCGAGGTCCCTTCTCCGCCCCAGGACATGGACGTGGACGTGGTGGCAGTTGGAGTCGTGCATGTACCCACCACGCAGGTGGATCCGCCCGTGGAAGAGAAGAAACAAGTGGTGGCGCCCGAGCCCGTCCCGTCCTTTTACAAGTGGTCCGACCCCAACCTTAAGATGAAGAACGAGCTGAAGCTTTACTTTGAGAACATAGACCCCCACAAGGACATCACCTTCACCGAGGCGGCACGTAAGAACGGGGCCGAGTACTCCGTGTACGCCAACGACATCAAGAACGGGCTACTGGGCGTGTCGGTGTGGTCTCCCCTTTTCACCGCGTCGTTCGTACGCATGTATCCCCTGGGCAACTGGGCCGAACACTTCCCCCTGGACAAGTACCCGGCGCATGCACTCAAGGATGCACGCTTCAGCATGTCGGCCCGTGCCAAACCCACCTGGACCCGTGAAGTGGCCAACGAACGGGGGGTGGACAAGCACATGCTCAAGTTCTTTGAGTGGCTGCGTGTGTTGCGCACCCGACTCGGGGCCTTCATGATCGAGCACCAGACCACGTCGGGGTCGAGCATGTATCGCAGAGCCTTCGCCGGGTGCGTTGAAGCAGACAAGGACCCCACCAACAAGGAAGTTTTTGCCAAATACTTTGACAAGCACTGCCTGGCCAAGAACGTCAAGCCTCGCATGACCAAGGACTTGCCACCCGTTGAGGTGCCTGACACAGACAGCGTGTCGTTCGGGGCCAGTGTGTTCCGTGAAGTCGAGGACAAGCGTGGTTCAGCCATCCGCAGCTCGCCTTACATAGCGCCCCACCCCGAGATCGCCAAGATGCTTGACCGTAACTTTGTGTACCGAGACATCAAGCTGTGGAACGCCGCGGACCTCCGCGCCGACGCCGACGGCAACCTGACACCTGTGCCTATGTGTGACCGCAAGCTCGAGGACGACGACCTCATCTCTCTGCAGATCCGCATCTCGCCGTACAGTTCCAGCGGACAACCGCCCAAGTGTGGTCTGGCGCTGCAACCCATGGGCGTCATGTTCTTCCGTGCGTCGTCTGGAATCTCACACATCGAACGGTTCACTGACGACGTGTCGCCTCGAGGGCTCACCAGCTTTGGACCTGCCGTGGCCAGCAGCTACGCGCTCACGGCCCGCGACAACCTCTTCACCGAGTCACGTCTGGTCAGCAGCGAAGCCGACCGGGTGCTGGCTGACGCAGAGGCTGCCTACGCGGCCCAACTGAAGCCCAAGGCTGTCCCGTTAGACTAGTGTATTAGTTGAGGGTCTGTGGAACATATCCGTCCACTTGTTGTAACGTACTAAACATCCCCTTGACTCTATGACGCAGCAACAAACGCGCAGCTTCCTGCTGGGGTCGGTGAACACTGTAACTGTACCCTTGCCCATGCATCCGGCCAACTCATGGGAGTGTCCCCCTCCCATACCAGAAGTCAAAGCCACGGCTCTTCCGCCTCCCCCTGCACCCGTAAGCTTCCGTCACGCGCCCCGTCGTCGCTCCAGGTCTCCGCCCCGTCACTACTCCAGCGCTCCACGTCGTCCACGGAGCCGCAGCCGCTCCCCTATACCACACAAGAGCCTGTCGCATTATGTGGTGGAGACCGAAGAAGAACTGGCGGAACACATGGGCGCGCCGGCCGCGTGGGGACCTATGCTGTACCACGTACGCGACGCCGTGACACGCACCCTTCCTCAGTGTCCGCGGGTACACATGACCGCGTCCGTGGAAACCGACACGGTGACGGTACAGGTTTTCCTGCACTGTTCCATGGAGTTTAGCCTGTTCCCTCTGTTGCGCACCCGCCTGCTCAAGGTGGCCCTGCTCGAGGGATGGGAACTGAGGAAGAGCCGGGACGGGGTGGACTTGTACATGAGACTGCGTCCGCTCAAGGGAGACGACCGGGACCTGCCTCAATCCCAAATCTGGTCCTTGTTCCCCTCCCTGTCCAACGCGCTCCTCGACCAAATGGACCCTCCGTCCAAGGACGAGTTCGACGCGGCACACGAAGCCATACACGCTGTGTTGCACCAACGCGTGGGCCACGACGACTTCCAGAACTTTGCCATTGTCATCTACCTGGCGTTGGCGTACGCCGTCTACAGCGCCTCGTACCGGACCCCGGTGGCACCTGAAGACCTTACCATGTCTGTGGAGTGGTCAAGTGTCACGGGGCGTCTGCAGATCAAGCTACGTGGTGTGCACAGCTTCACGTCGGCCCAGACCCTCAAGGTGTTCACCCAGATTGGACCCGTGCAACGCAGCCTCTACCGACTGCAAGCCACCTGGATCGTGCCCGACCACACTCTGTGTTTCTCTATGCTCAACCCGGCCGCGTCATTAGCGATTTGACTTGGACAACAAAGTGTATTGTACTGTTTTCAAAACGTGTACGTCTCCGTGTGCTGGGAATCCACCTGAGTCAGCATCCGTAAGTCGGGTTTTTGCTGCTCGATGAAGAGACCCAGGCACCGGGCCACGTCTTGTACTTCTGGATGCAACGCCGTCAACTCCTGGTTGACGCTGGACCAGTACATGGTGATCCGGGCACACATCTTGGGGTTGCTGTCCTCTGGTTCGGGTTCCGATTCGGACTCCGACTCCAACAGGGGTGGTGCAGTGGCTTCGGCCCATGCTTCACAGAGTCGTGTGTGCAAGGCCCACACGACTTTGTCCGGAGGCAGGAACCAGTCTTCCAGATCCCGGCAACTGCGCGGCACCTCTGACTTGCCCTTCCAGTGCTCACTCAACTCTCTTGCCAAGTCCGGGCTGGGACACAACACCTTGCACAGGACGTTGCGCTCAAACCAGTTCCAGGCGGCGTCGGTACACCGTTGCACCCGGTAACAGGAGGGGTGGTCCACGCCGTGAGGGTACCACAGATGAGGGGTAATGTGTCGGGTGGTCAGCTCCAAGAAGTCCATGCCCAAGTCCAGCAGCTGCCAGTCGGTACGGTACAGGATCCACGCCTGCAGCGCCTGCATGGTGCCGTGGTTCATGTTCTTGGGGTCGTAGACTCCAAACCCAGACAGATGCATGGCCAGGTGGGCATGGTGTTCGCCCAGGTCCGACACGGTGAACTGCAGGTAGATGCACACGTACGCCACGGCTTGCCACATGGCACGAGGGTACGCCACGTACGGGTCGCACATCATACACATGAACATGTAGAGTCCACGCTGGATGGTCTGCAGAGGCACCTCGTACCGGGCCGTGTAGGGCACAGGGATCTCTGAATACGAGGTCTTGCGCGTGAGGGTCACAGGACGGGGACGCTTGAAGGGCAGCTTGGCCCAGAAGTCGTGCATGTACGACATCACGTAGGCAATGCAATCCATGGGCGGCCCCATGCCTGACCTCACCCTGTGCAGCTCGTCGGGTCCCAGATGCAGACGTAGACGCTTGTCACACGTGATGTACTCTTTGCGTACCCCGATGCGCCACGCCGATCCGGCCAACTTGATACTGCCGTCAAAGTATGTCTCCTGGTACGCCGAGACGTGGTACGACCCGCGAAACTTCTTGTAGTCGATGGCCTTCCCCACCGCGAACAGGGGCACCACCTTCTTGTGGTTGTGACGTTCCACCAAGGCACAACACGTGTCGCAATCCAGACGTCGCATGTCGGTGGCCTCCCACCTGCTGTGGATGTTCTGGCAGATGTTTTTGCGCTTGACGGTGGCCAAGTGGTCCAGGTACTCCATGTCTTCCAAGTTGATCCTGACCTGCTGCACGAAGGCGGCGTGCAGGGCTTCGGGGGTGACGACGGTTTTGGTTATGGCGGCAGACGACCCGCGCAGGTTCTTGCGGGTGGAGATGCGTTGTTTGCTGGCCACCAGATGACGGTCGTACGTGGGCGGAGTGACCTTCTCTTCTTCCAGGCGACGGTAGATCTTGAAGCCTCCGCTCTCGCTCAGGCTGAAGCGGCCACGTTTGTAGTTTCCACTGCCGCTGCTCATGCTGCTGGTGCTGTTGCCGCTGCCCCGGAGCCGCATACCGGCCATGAGTGCCAGAGGCATCATCGCGGGCAACTCTTCGTCGCGGGATCGTTTGACGGGAACAGGAGACGGGCCGGCCAACAGGTCAAGCGCCTCGTCCACGGCCAGGAGGTCACTTCCGGTGGCGTACAGTGACAAGTTGAGACGGTCGACTTCGGCGCTTGAATCAATGTCCATGTCACTAGTCATTTGGAGGAATGCATCCTCGATGTCGACCCGTCAGGTCCGAGTCGACATTTCAAAGTCGACCGGTGCGAAAGTCGACATACCCTCAAAAGATTATATTCCCAATGTCAAAACCCAGGACTGTCGACATTCGGAATCGACTACCCTCGGGTCGACGTGCACATTCTCATCTCGCCATGACTGAACGAAAATGGTCCGTGGCGCCAAGTCAACACCGTATGCCTCATTTGGAGCTGACCACGTGCTGGAACGTGATGGACAAGTGGCTGAAGGCTCACCCGACCCAGATCACCGACTACCTGACGGCCGCAGGCTACAGCGGGGTACCCTCTGCCACCGCGTTCCGCAACACCCTTAAGGCAGCCCTGGACACTGCGTCCGACGTCTGCGACCTGTGCGCGACCCCCCTGCTCAAGTCCAACGTGTGCCGTACGTGTGGCCAGCCCTGCTGCGTGGAGTGTTTGGCAGACATGAAGTGTGTGTGTTGCGGGGACGTGGTGTGCGAGCATTGCGACTTCCCGGTCCACTTTGGCACCTGCCTCAACCCCACGTCGTGCTTGCGGGTGCACTCCAGTGCGTCACTGGTGTGTGAACCGTGTGGCCAAGCCCACTCCCGGCGGGCCCGACTCAAACGCCCACGGCTCGACGCCAAGCGTGAAATTTTTGCAGAGGTTGGAAAAGTCAGGATTTGGTAGGGGGAGTTCAAAACCCACCAAACACCCGTCCCTCATTGGTTTCACACATAAACGCTTTGGACCTCGTCGGATGAGAACATAGTATTTTCAACTTTTCTGAAACTTGAAACCTTGAAGTATTTCCCAAGTATTTCCAAGTATTTCCAAGTATTCCCTCGAGAGACTTGAAAAATACTTGACGAATACTTGAAAAATACTTGAGAAATACTTTGTACCGAGATTCTGCTGAAGTCCAATCGAGAGGGGGGGTAGGGTCTTGTTCCCCCCTAACCGATCGGCATCAAATCGGTGAATAAATAAGTTCACCATTTGTGACAA